>NZ_JBSVXS010000062.1:0-32117 GCF_054070155.1 Pseudomonas sp. SDT291_1_S447 | reverse complement strand
CTACAGAAAACCGCATTCCCATGTAGGAGCTGCCGCAGGCTGCGATCTTTTGATTTGCCGCTTTATCAGACAACCCAAGCATCCGCGCGCCACTTTGGCTAAAATGCCGGCCTTTTCCACCGACACCGCCGGAACCGCCGTGAGCAAAGAACCCGATCGCATTTTCGCCAAGCCCTTGGCTCAGGTACCTGACTTCGCCTTCAACGAAGACGTGGTGCGGGTGTTCCCGGACATGATCAAGCGCTCGGTGCCGGGTTACCCGACCATCGTCGAAAACCTCGGCGTGCTCGCCGCGCAGTTCGCCCAGCCGAACAGCGTGCTCTACGACCTCGGCTCATCCCTGGGCGCGGTCACTCAAGCGCTGCGCCGTCACGTGCGCACCGACGGTTGCCGGGTGATCGCTGTGGATAACTCTGCTGCGATGGTCGAACGCTGCCGCGAATACCTCAACGGTCAGGACTCGATGTTCCAGGAGTTGCTGCCGGTCGAAGTGATCGAAGGCGACATCCTCGCCCTCGATTTCCAGCCTGCTTCGGTGGTGGCGCTGAACTTCACCCTGCAATTCATCGCCCCGGATCAGCGTACGGCGCTGCTCTCGCGCATTCGCCAAGCGCTGCTGCCGGGCGGCGCGCTGATTCTGTCGGAAAAGCTGCGCTTCAACGATGCCGAAGAACACGCGCTGCTCACCGATCTGCACGTCGCCTTCAAACGCGCCAACGGCTACAGCGAACTGGAAATTGCCCAGAAGCGCAGCGCCATCGAAAACGTCATGAAGCCCGACAGCCTCGAAGAACACCGCGAACGCCTTCTGGCCGCCGGGTTCTCGAAAGTCGTGCCGTGGTTCCAGTGTCTTAACTTTGCCTCGTTGATTGCCTTGCCATGATTGATCTGTCCCCCCTCGCCCGCCGTCTGGCCGGCACACCGCTGGCCGAATGGGCCAACACCCTGCAAGCGCAACTCGACAAGAAAATGGAGAAAGGCCACGGCGACCTGGAGCGCTGGCAAAGTGCGCTGGATGCCCTGCCGAAAATCCAGCCGAGCGAAGTTGATCTGCTCAACGGTTTGAAACTCGACACCGATTGCGACGATGAAACCCGCGCGCAGATGCACACCGCGTTGATGGGCCTGTCGCCTTGGCGCAAAGGGCCGTTCGATTTGTTTGGGGTTCACGTCGACACCGAATGGCGCTCGGACTGGAAGTGGTCGCGCGTCGCCCCGCATCTGGACCTCAAGGGCAAACGCATCCTCGATGTCGGTTGCGGCAACGGCTACTACATGTGGCGCATGCTCGGTGCCGGCGCGAACAGCGTGATTGGTGTTGACCCGAACTGGTTGTTCTTCTGCCAGTTCCAGGCGGTGCAGCGTTATTTGTCAGAACCGAATGCCTGGCACCTGCCGTTCCCGTTCGAAGACCTGCCGCCGAATCTGGAAGGGTTCGACACGGTGTTTTCCATGGGCGTGTTCTACCACCGTCGCTCGCCGATCGAGCATTTGCTGGCGCTGAAGGATTGCCTGGTGAAGGGCGGCGAACTGGTGCTGGAAACGCTGGTGGTCGAAGGCGACAAGCATCAGGTGCTGGTGCCGGAAGATCGCTACGCGCAGATGCGTAACGTGTGGTTCCTGCCGTCGGTGCCGGCGCTGGAATTGTGGCTGCGTCGTGCGGGGTTTACCGACATTCGTTGCGTTGATGTGAGCACAACAACGGTTGAAGAACAGCGCGGTACCGAGTGGATGAAGTATCAGTCACTGAGTGATTTCCTTGATCCGGAAGATCACAGCAAAACCATCGAAGGCCTGCCGGCGCCGATGCGCGCGGTGATTGTCGCGAAGAAGTAATCCGACCAATCACCGCGGTGAGCCCACCCCTCACCCCAGCCCTCTCCCCAAGGAGAGGGAGCTGATCATTGAGCTTTTCAACACTTGAGTTCGACTCGGAATCTCAGGTCGACGGACTTAGCCCATCCAACTCGGTCAGTCCCCTCTTCCCAAGGTGAGGGGGCTGATCGTTGAGCTTTTCAAGACTTGAGTTCGACTCGGAATCTCAGGTCGACGGACCTCGCCCATCCAGCTCGGTCAGTCCCCTCTCCCTCTGGGAGAGGGTTAGGGTGAGGGGCTTTTTGCTCGGCGAGCACGGAAGAATTCGGTCAGCACGGCGCCACACTCTTCGGCCAAAACCCCGCCTTCATATAGCACTCGATGGTTGAGAAAACCCTGGGTAAAAAACTGCCCCTGACTCTGCACAATCCCCGCCTTCGGCTCCAGCGCGCCATACACCACTCGAGCCACTCGCGAATGCACGATCAAACCGGCGCACATGCTGCACGGCTCCAGCGTCACATACAGCGTGCTGCCCGGCAGGCGATAGTTATCCACCGCCTGCGCCGCCGCACGGATGGCGACCATTTCTGCATGGGCACTCGGGTCGCTGGTGCTGATCGGGCAGTTGAAGCCGCGCCCGATGATTTCGCCATCCTGCACCAGCACTGCGCCGACCGGCACTTCACCCAGCGCTGCGCCTTGTGCGGCGAGGGTCAGGGCTTCGCGCATGAAATCGCGGTCACGGCTACGGTCGATGATCGCCGCAGGGCGAATCTGGCGCATCACTTCACCTCGATGGCGGCCATCAGGCCGGTTTCCATGTGATCGATCACGTGGCAGTGGAACATCCACACACCCGGATTATCGGCTACCAACGCCACTTGCGCGCGCTCGTTCTTGCCCAGCAGATAGGTGTCAGTGAAATACGGAATGATCTTGTGCCGGTTCGACGCGATCACCTTGAAACTCATACCGTGCAGGTGGATCGGGTGCTGATACTGGGTCATGTTCTTCAATTCGAAGATGTAGCTCTGCCCCAGTTTCAGACTGGCAATCGGCCGGTCGGCGCAGGTCTTGTCGGTGATGTCCCACGCTTTGCCGTTGATCTGCCACAGACTCGGCGGCCGGCCATTGTCGACGTTGACCGACACCGAACCGACCCATTCGAAATTGAAGTTGAGTTTCTCGGCATTGGCCAGGTCCGGCTCAGCCACCGGGTTGGCCGGCAACGCTTTCGGCCAGTCGCTCGGCGCATCGTTATTGGCCACCGAACGCAGCGTGCCCAGACGCACCGGGCCGTTGCGCAGCGACAGTTCTTCGCCCGCCGCCGGTGCCTTGATCGCCAGACAAATGCGCATGCCCGGACCCAGCCAGTATTCTTTGCCCAGCGGCCGCGGTTCGATCGGGTTGCCGTCCAGCGCATAGATCTGCGCTTCGACGCCGGGAATATTGATGCGGTAAGTCAGCGTGTTGTCGAGGTTGAGCAAGCGCACCCGAGTGATCTGCCCGGCAGGCAAATCAATCACCGGCAACGGCACACCATTGATCGTCGACAGTCGCCCCGCCGTGCCGCCGCGCGCGGCTTCTCGCGGGATACTGAACTCGACGAAGTTGCCTTCGTCGTCGATATGCCAGTTCTTCAGGCTCAGGGTCTTTTCGTATTTGAAACCGGTCGGCTCGCGCTCTTCGATGATCAGCGGCCCGACCAATCCGCGCCCGAGTTCTTCGCTGCTGCTGACGTGCGGGTGATACCAATAGCTGCCGGCATCCGGCACACGGAACTTGTAATCGAAGTATTCGCCCGGCAACACCGGCAGCTGCGACACGTACGGTACGCCGTCCATTTCCAGCGGCAGGCGAATGCCATGCCAGTGAATCGTGGTCGCCACCGGCAAATGGTTGATGAAGCGCACTCGCAGCCATTCACCCTGACGAACACGCAGCTCGGTGCCCGGCGCCGATGGGCCGAACGCCCAGGCCTCGGTCTTGTGCCCCGGCACCAGCTCGACGTCCAGCGGTGCGGCGATCAGCTCATAGTCGTGGCCCGCCTCGGCGTCGGCCATTTTGCCCAGCCAGTAACGCGACGCGCCCCCCGCTCCAACGCCAACGACAACAAGACCGGCCAGGCCACCGAGGATTTGGCGACGGGTAAAGGACATGAACTCAACTACCTCACGTATCAGCGACGGACCCTGAAGGCCCGTAAAAGGCGAATACGATACACCTGCGGTTGAGAAACAGTAAGGGCGACCTGAGGCCGCACTTACCCTTCGGGTTCAGGGCCGCAGGCCGGTAATCAAGTGCACTACGCCACGTTCCTGCAGCATGACACCCGCGACACCGGCATCGCTCAGCGCCTGGCGATCCATACGCGTCAGATCGCGCAACGTCACCCGCACCCGAGTCAACGCCACCGGTTGCTGCGACTTGAGGTTATCCGCGCCTCCAAGTGCCGCGATGATCGCTGCGCTCAAGCCACTGTCAGGCTCGGCCTGCACTTTCGGTACGTCGGCCACGAGATCCGGAGTCAGGGCTTTCCAGAACGCCTTCTGCAATTTATCGAACATGTTCAGTTCTCCAGAACCGGTAAAGTATCGGCTGCCGCCTCGTGATACAGGCGCAGCGCCTCACGCACCTCTTCAGCACTCTCGAGCCCCAGCACCTGTTCGGCTATGGCCTTGCAGTCGAGCAGATTCACCTCGCGCACCGCCGCTTTGATCGCGGGAATCTGCGGCACGCTCACGGACAATTCATCCACGCCAAGCCCCAGCAGTAACGGCACCGCGAGCCGCTCGGAGGCCATCGCACCACACACGCCCACCCATTTGCCATGGGCGTGCGCGGCTTCGACGGTCATGGCAATCAGGCGCAGTACCGAGGGATGAAAGCTGTCCGCCTGACTGGCCAGACGCGGATGATCGCGATCCATCGCCAGGGTGTATTGCGTCAGATCGTTGGTGCCGATCGAAAAAAAATCCACATGCGGCGCAAATCGGTCAGCCATCAATGCCGCCGCCGGGACTTCGATCATGATACCCAGCTTCGGCAGTTGGCCAAGATTCAGCGCCCGGGCTTGCTCCTCCAGTATCTGCCGGGCCTGACGCAATTCCGCAAGCTGGGTAACCATCGGCAGCATGATGTGCAGACGCGTCAGGCCGACACTGCCGAGGATCGCCCGAAACTGCTCGCGCAACAGGTCCGGTCGCGCCAGACACAGTCGGATCCCGCGCAGTCCGAGGAACGGATTGGTTTCACTGTCCATCGGCACGTACACCAGCGGCTTGTCGCCGCCGACATCCAGCGTGCGCACCACCAGATTATGCGCGGGGCCAACCGCCCGGGCGATGGCGTTATAGGTCGACACTTGTTCGTCGCGCGTGGGGGCATGATTGCGATCCAGATACAGAAACTCCGAACGCAAAAGCCCCACGCCTGCAGCGCCCAAGGTCATCGCCTGCTCGGTTTCGCTCGGCGATGCGACGTTGGCTGTCACCTCGACGTGATGCCCATCGCGGGTACGGGCCGCCAGCGCCGCCTGCGCGTGTTCATGCTGATGGCGCAGACGTTGTCGCTCATGCCGGGCCTGCCATTGACTGATGACTACGGCTCCCGGATTCAGCTGCAACTCGCCTTTGTCGGCATCGAGTAAGACCTGGGCGCCATTGGCTAACGCGAGCATTTGTGCAGGCATCCCGCAGATCGCTGGCAGACCCCACGCTCGGGCCAGAATGGCCACATGACTGGTCGCCCCGCCGCCCACCGTGGCGAACCCCAACACCTTGTCGGTATCGAGTCCGGCGGTTTGCGAAGGCGTCAGTTGATCGGCGATCAGGATTGTCCCGGCCGGCAGCGCCAGCGCCTGCTCGCTGACCCCAAGGATCAGTTTCAGGACCCGCGAGCCGACATCCGCCAGATCCGCCGCCCTTTCCGCCAGCAACGAAGTCCCGAGTTGCTGGAAAAGTACCGCTGTCGACTCGGTGGCTGCGCGCCAGGCAAACGCTGCACTTTTGCCCTCGGCGATCAACGCCTGAGCCTGATCGAGCAGGCCTGGATCGGCGAGGAGTTCCTGATGTGCCTTGAAAATTTCCGCCTGAGCATCGCTGCCGGCAATGTCGCGCAGATGCTGCAAGGCCATATCGGCCTCGATCAGCGCGTTTGCCAGTGTTTCGCGCTCAATATGCGGACCGACGCCAAACGTATTCACCTCGAGCGTCGGCTCGCTGATCTGCATCACTCGCCCCAACGCCGAACCGGATGAGGCACAGACCCCGCGTAGCACCGTCAGGGTTTCTGGCTCGACGGACTCGACTGTCGCCGTCGTCGGAGCGGTCACCGCTTCGCCACAGCCCTCGGCCAGCAATCGGGCCAGCGTGTTGACCGCGACATCCGCGTCTTCGCCCAGCGCACTCACCTGCACGCTGTCACCCCAAGCCGTCTGCAACGCCATGATCGCTACCAATGACTTGGCGTTGGCTTCAGCCTGCTGTCTGTGCAAATAAATCCGCGCCGAAAAAGCCTTTGCCGCCTGTGCCAGAACGGCCGCCGGACGCGCGTGCAGACCATTGGGGTTGGGCAGTCTCAGCAACGGCGAAAACAGCCTTTCACCTTCGGTCCCCACCGACGCTTCGCTGGTCACCTCTGGATTGGCAAGGCTCAACAGCGGCTGGCCGGTTTCGACCAGACCGGTTGGCGCGGCCAGCCACGTGAATGGCTCACCGCTGACCACCAACATCAGGGTCATCAGGCTGCGGGCGTGCAGCGCAATGTAATCGGCGTCGAACTCGATCAGCGCCTGCCCGGCTTCAACCCGCTGACCTTCCTCGACCCGTCGGCTAAACCCCTGCCCCGCCAGGTTCACCGTATCCAGACCGATGTGCATCAATACCTGAACGCCGTTGTCATCGGTGATGCTCACCGCATGCCCGCTGGCCTGCACGGTGCTGACCACCCCGGCCAGCGGCGCGCACAGCGTTGCCGAAGTCGGGTCTATGCAAAGGCCGTCGCCGATCACTCGGCTGGAGAACACTTGATCCGGCACTTGATCAAGCGGTATCAGCACGCCGGACAAAGGTGCCAGCAATTGCAATTGTTGGGGTGTGGCCATGGACGTCACCTGCAGTTTGTTCTCTGAAGTGCCCGTGGAGCGCAACGCCCCACCAGCATCGCTTATTTCCACCAGTATTCGACCTGCAATCCGACGTTCGCACCGTGGCGAGCGGTGCCGAAGGCACCGGTGTCGGACAGCGCCGAGCCCTTGGCCAGTTCATTGGCCGCCCGCTTGGCGGCCTCGTTCCAGGTGGCGTAGGTGTAATACAGACGCACCTCGGGCCGCGCCCAGAACTCCGGCCCTTTGGGGGACCAGGTCGGGGCCACGGTGAACTTGCTCAGCTTGCGCGTGCCGCCCGCTGCTTCGACTTGATCGTGGCCCAGCTCGGTCACCAGTTTGAATTGTTCGGTGAGCGCATAAGTCGGCCGCACGCCCAGGGATATCCAGTTCTGATCGGCACCGTCCGCACGAATGTCTTTCTGATACACCGCCTCGATCTGACCACCGAAGCGCGGCGTCACCTGCCAATCGAAAAACTCGACGATCCGGTAACTCTTGTTGCTGTCGTCCAGCCTGACGTTGCCGGTGTAGCCCAACCCGGTGCCGGGCCCTTCCCCGTATTGCAGGGCGAATTTGTTCTCGCCGCCGAAAAAGTCCTTCTGCACATGCTGGGTGGTGACCGCCCAGCCCCGGTGTGCATCGCGACTGTCGGGTTTGGCGATGAAGCTCAAGCCGAACTCAAGCGCTCCCCCCGGATTGCTATCGAACCCGGCCACGTTGAAGTCGTGCCGGTTGATGTAGTCCTTCTGGTACAGGTTGTCCTTGCGTGAGAAGGCGTAGCTGTATTTCAGATCGCCGATCAGTACATCCTCGACGCCGCCGCCCGTGGCGCTCTGGTTCCAGTAATAGAAGTCGGAAATGTGGATGTCATTACGTTTGTAGTAGCGACGCCCGGCCCACAGTGAACCACCGTTGAGCGCAGGCAGGTTCGACCACTGTGTGTACAGCTGTGGCAGGCGCACCGAGCCGTTGTCTTCGTTGAACGTCAGGCTGCGGTTGTAGCGGTTGTACAACGAGGCCATGCCGTCGACGCTGAACACCGAGCCGTCGTCGAAGGTGTACAGATCCTGACGCAACTCCAGTTCACCGTACTGCTCGCATTCGTTACCCAGGCGGTATTTGGTTTGCGCCCCCGGCAACTGAAAACACGACTGGCCGCCGCCCTTGAGCGAGTTGCCGAGGCCACTGCGCAGGTAACCGCCGAACTCCAGCGCGGGTGACGACTGTGGGAACGCGAGGCATATACCTGCGATTGCAAGGCTGCGATTTATTGTTGTTTTCATTAAGCCATCCCATTGTTTTTATTGTGTGCTTGCATGAATTCAGCGCGCAAAACTCCCCCGCGCAGGGCTCTGCGTGTTTTTTGGAAACGTTGGTGTTGCCGTCAGGGATCAGGAATCGATCAGATGCAGGACGAATGATTCGTAAGGTCGCAACGTTATCTGTCGACGGCGCAACGGGCCGTCCGGGTAATTGCTGATCAACTGGCGCTGGCTCATCGACTCGCTGATGACCGTCGATGGCAATTGCACTTCACAGGTTGTCCCGTAGAAGTTGTTCACCACCAACAAACGCTCGGCGTCACCTTCACGCACATAAGCCCAGACTTGCGGATGCTCCAGCAGCAATTGCCGGTACTGCCCCTCGGTGATCAAAGACTCGCGGCGACGCAGCGCGATCAGATGACGGTAGTGATGCAGCACCGAGCCCGGATCGTCGAGCTGATTGGCGACGTTGATCTGCGCGGCATTGGCGGGTACGCCGATCCACGGTTCGCCACTGCTGAAACCGGCGTTTGGCCCGGTGTCCCAGTGCATCGGTGTGCGACCGTTATCGCGGGACTTCTGCATGATCGCCGCCATGTTGTCGGCATCGCTGCTGCCGGCTTCGCGCTTGAGGCGAAAGATATTCAGCGTCTCGACATCGCGATAATGCTCGATCGATTCAAACCCCGGATTGGTCATGCCCAACTCTTCGCCCTGATACACGAACGGCGTGCCCTGTAAAAAGTGCAGCGCGGTGCCGAGCATCTTTGCCGAGAGTTCGCGGTACTCGCCGTCATTGCCGAAGCGCGAGACCACTCGCGGTTGATCGTGGTTACACCAGAACAACGCGTTCCAGCCACCGCCGGCCTGCATGCCGGTCTGCCAGTCGGACAGAATGCGCTTGAGCTGGAGGAAGTCGAAATCGGCATGTACCCATTTCTGCAGGTTCGGATAATCGACTTTCAGATGATGAAAGTTGAAGGTCATAGACAGTTCTTTCGACTGCGGATTGGAGTACCGGATGCAGTGTTCGAGGCGGGTGGATGACATCTCGCCGACGTTGATCAGGTCATGCCCTTCGAAGACTTCACGGTGCATCTGTTGCAGGTATTCGTGAACGTTTGGCCCGTCGGTGTAAAAGCGTCGGCCGTCGCTGTGATCTTCGGGGAAGTCGGCAGGCTTGGAGATCAGGTTGATCACGTCCAGACGAAAGCCGCCCACGCCCTTGTCACGCCAGAAGCGCATCATCTTGAACACTTCAGCGCGCACCTTGGGATTGTCCCAATTGAGGTCCGCCTGAGTGTGGTCGAACAGATGCAGGAAGTATTGGCCGGTCTGGGCTTCGTACTCCCAGGCAGAACCACCGAACTTGGATTCCCAGTTGTTCGGCTGATCACGCCAGATATAGAAATCGCGATAAGGATTGTCGAGGCTGCTGCGCGCCTGCTGGAACCATTCGTGCTCGATCGAGGTGTGATTGACCACGATGTCGAGCATCAACTTGATGCCGCGTTTGCCGGCTTCGGCAATCAGCAACTCGCAGTCGGCCATGCTGCCGTAACTCGGGTCGATCGCGTAGTAATCGCTGATATCGTAGCCGTTGTCACGTTGCGGCGAACGCAGGAATGGCGTGATCCACAAACAGTCGACACCCAGCCAGTGCAGATAGTCGAGTTTGGCGACAATGCCGAGCAGATCACCGGTCGGATTGCCGGCGTGGCTGTGGAAACTCTTCGGGTAGATCTGGTAGATCACTGAACGTTGCCAGTCTTGCATGGCACATTTTCCTCTTGAATTTACGAGTCCTGCAGGTGCGACTTCAGGCAACCCGGTAACCAGGCCGGACAATCTTCATGCTCAGCGCACAGGTCAGAACGAACGGCACAACCATGGCAATCAGCATCCCGATCACAAACATCGGGATGAACTGCGGCATGATCGAGATGAAACCAGGCAGGCCGCCGACGCCGATGGCCGACGCCTGAATCTTGTTCAGCGAAAGGAAAATGCAACCCAAAGCGGAGCCGGCCAGTGCCGCGTAGAACGGAAACTTGTAGCGCAGATTGACGCCGAACATCGCGGGTTCGGTGATACCGAAGTAGGCAGAAATAGCCGAGGTCGACGCCATGCTCTTGTCCCGTGCACTACGGGTCATCCAGAACACCGCCAGGGCGGCACTGCCTTGAGCGAGGTTGGACATGACGATCATTGGCCAGATGAAGGTGCCACCTTGGGTCGAGATCAATTGCAGGTCGACCGCGAGGAACATGTGGTGCATGCCGGTGATGACCAGCGGCGCATACAGCAGACCGAAAATCGCTCCCCCGACCATCGGCGCCAGGTCAAACAGCATGACCAGGCCCTCGGTGATGAAAATGCCGATGTGACGGGTCATCGGGCCGATCACCGCCAGCGCCAGCACGCCGGTGACGACGATGGTGGTGATCGGTACCACCAGTAATTGAACGGCGTTGGGTACGCGCGCGCGCAACCATTTTTCGATGACGCTCATGACGTACGCGGCCAGCAATATCGGCAGGATCTGACCTTGGTAACCGACTTTCTCGACTTCAAACAAGCCGAGAATGTCGAAGTACGGCATTTGCTGACCGTCGAGCCCGGCCACGGCCTTGCCGTAGTTCCAGGCGTTGAGCAGGTCCGGGTGAACCAGCATCAGGCCCAGCACGATGCCGAGGATTTCACTGCCGCCAAAGCGCTTGGCCGCCGACCAGCCCACCAGTGCCGGCAGAAAGACAAAGGAGGTGTTGGCCATCAGATTGATCAGGCTCCAGAGCCCGTCGAGCTTCGGGTAGGCATCCAGCAGCGTCTGCCCTTCGATGAACATGCCCTTGGCACCGAGCAGATTGTTGATGCCCATCAGCAGGCCGGCAATGATCAGCGCCGGGAGGATCGGCATGAACACATCGGAAAACACCCGCACCAGACGCTGCATGGCGTTGATCTTTTCGGCGCTTTTCTGTTTGACGTCAGCGATGGTCGAGGCGGCGAGACCGGTTTGACGGCGCAGCTCGGCGTAGACTTTCTCCACCTCGCCCGGCCCGATCACCACCTGGTACAAACCACCTGTGAAGAACGAGCCTTTGACCAGATCGATCTGATTGAGCGTGGCGCTGTCGACCAGCCCCGGATTCTTCAACGCCAGGCGCAAACGCGTGACGCAGTGCGCGGCCTGTTCGAGATTTTCGCTACCGCCAAGGCTTTGCAACAGCTCTCTGGCAATATTCGGATAGTCGTGGCTCATGCTAGTTCTTCCGCTGTGGATTGTTGTTATTGGCAGCATGCCGAAGCGAAAAGTACTCGTCTGTACGAGTTAATGCAACAACTCGTACAGACGAGTTTGTTTTTGTATGTTTTTGCCGGATCAACCGGGATATTTCCTACTTCACCTTCAGGCGATTCCAATCCCTGAATGGACAAAGCCCTACCCTGCCCTTAAGGTTCGAAGCTTTGAGTTCAGCCGGCAGCGAGCCCCTCCATGAGTAAATACAACCAGATCTATAGCGATCTGCTGGCCAGCATTACCACCGAACGCCTGGAACGCGGCGCGCGACTGCCCTCCGAAACCGAACTGATGGACAGCTATCAGGCCAGCCGCGGCACCGTCCGCAAGGCGATCGAGCTGCTGCAGGAACGCGGTTTCGCGCAGAAGGTGCACGGCAAAGGTACGTTCGTCCTGTCGACCAACCCGATCGAGTTTCAACTCGGTGGCATTGTCAGTTTTCAGGAAACCTATCCGCGGCTGGGGAATGACGTCAGCACCGACGTCGTCGAGCTGACTCAGTTCGCGCTTGAAGGCAGTCTGCTCGAGCACATCAAGGCCGAGCCCGGCAGCCTGATAACCCGGGTCAAACGTGTACGGCGGATTGACGGCAAACGGGTCATCCTCGACATCAATCATTTTGTCACCGAGGTTATTCCCGGCCTGTCGCTCGATATCGCCGAGCAATCGATCTACGCCTATATCGAACAGACCCTGCAGCTGCAGATCGCTTACGCCCAGCGCACCATCGAAGCGCAGCCACGCAGCAAGGATGACCAGTTGCATCTGGATCTCGATGGCCAGAGCCACGTGATCGTGGTCAGCAACCAGACATTCCTGCAGGACGGCCGGCAATTCGAATACACCGAGTCACGGCACACCCTCGACAAGTTCTACTTCTCCGACGTGGCCCGGCGCTGACCCCTGCACATTTCGAACGGTAATGTGCGGTACATAGATAGTGCACTCCCCTTGAGCGACTGAGCCATGCTCGGCGTTCATTTCTCAAGGATGGAGAAAGCATGAAATCGCCCGAACAGCGCCCTCTGCCGAATGCAGCAGACAAAGCCTCTCTCAAAGCCATGGCTGCGACAGTCGTTCAAATGTGCCCAGGCCTTCACGACGAGGCGCATCAAGTCGCCCGCGAATTGCTGGAGCGTAAGCACCTGAAGGGGATCGATCCGGACCGGGTTTATTTCCATCGATTCAAATCTGCGCAAAGCAGCACCCGCTCGTTTACCGGCTGGGAGCACATCCGCGAAAAGCCCTACGAATCGATAACCCTCACACAACTGGTGATTCATCGCTTTCGGGCCACCGATCAGGACAACGCTGACCTGCTGGATCTCTATGCCGGTTTCTATACCGACGGCCCCGACACCGAAGATTTCGATCACCGCAATGAATGTCGCCTGCACGGCAACGAGGTACTCGACGCCTTCTGGGACATCGACTTCAGCACGCGGTACCACAACCAGCTGACGGCCTTCTGGAACACCCACGGCAATGATTTTCGCACGCTGGCCAAATGCACTTTTCTCAGCCGTGCGGTGCAGGCACTTGAACTCAAGCAACTGACCGACAGTGATTTCCAGTGCCTCGTCGGCGCGCTGATCGGGCCTGTCACCTGGCCAGTGACCCTGGCAATGATGCAATCGAGCCACACCGTAGACGGTGACGTGCGCGCTTTCGATATCAGTGGACATGTCGCCACCAATCTCCTGCGCGTCGTCGCTCCCACTGGCCGGCAAATCATCTATATGCCCGGTGAAGAGTTGGCATTCGTCGTCAAGCAAACTCCGGCGGACATGCACTGGTGGGTGCTCGAGCAGATGAATCAAATTACTCGGCGGCAGAACTTCTTCAGTCACTTTCCACTCGCCGAACGTCAGCGAATGACCGAGAACATCACCGATCTGATGAACCGGCTGGTGAGCACCTGGGGCCACGCCGATCATCATCTGATCAATCAGCACAACCTGGCGCTCAGTGGTGATGCGTTCAGTGGATTACGTGACACCACCCGCAACGCAATGTTCGCCGAAGCCAGCCTGTCGCTGACGTCCAACGGCGATCTGCGTAAAAAACTGTGGATCGGCTATTTGAGCGCCGGCCTCAAAGTGTTCGGCCCGATGGCCGCTGTAGGCTGGCCTGTTGCGCTGCCGGTGATCGGCGCCGGCATTGCCAGCATGGGCTTGAACATCGATCAGGCGGTCAACGGCAAAACCGCCAGCGAACGCAAGGCCGGGGTGCTTGGCGCCGTGGCGAGCGGGATTGAAACGCTGTTCAATCTCCCGTTCCTCAAAGGCACCGGTGCAATGCTCGAGACAGGCGTACAGGTCGAAGCGGCCGAGGCAACGGAAATGGCGAAGCTGATCGAGTCAGCGTCAGCCGTGGAACCGGAGCCGCCTGTCGATACGCAGCAAATCATGGTTTCGGATAGCCCCGACGTCTTCGTTTCTGAACCTGATCCCCCCAGACTGATTCCGGCGGCCAGCGCGCCGCCGCCACAGGTTCCGCACAAATACCTGTGCAATGAACTGCTCGACGGTTTGCAAGCGGAAAGCGAACCTGGACAGTTCGAAGGTATTTTTCGACTTGATGCTGATCCTCCCTACGCCGTCCTGCTTGATGAAAATCCTTACTACGTCAAATATTTCACCGACTCGCGTGGGGGTGGCTATTGGGCAATCGTTGACCCTGAGCGACCCAATCAGCTTGTTCATTCATTACCGATTCGCCTGAATGCCGAAGGTCTGTGGGAGCGTATGCGATCGCTGGGCCTTTCGGGCGGCGGCCAGTGCATGGGCAAGGCGTGTGCCCCGGATATCGCGCTCGACACCTTTGAACCCCCAGCGTCCGAAGTGGCCGTCGAACCGGAGTTCGAATCAGCCGCGACAGTCGTGCGCCCGATCCGCATCGTGCCCTCTGCCTACGATATCGAGCCGACGGTGCGCCGTTCGATAAAAGGCTGGGCGCTGAACTTGAACGAAACCCATGCCCAACTGCTGCCCGATGCCTCCGGCGCGTTCAGCATGGCCGACCCCTTTGAGCTCTACGCGGTGAGCAAGCGCAAACTGCTGCAGACCGCCGCCAGAAAATTCTTCAGCAATCTTCCATGGATTACCTCGCCTGCGCGACCGCCAACGCCAGAAATCACGGCACCGCTGGACATTCCCGGCCTGTTGGATCGCATCTTTGAATCAGCCTCGGGGCTGGTGGTGGGCGAAACCCTGGATCGTATCGCCAGCATGCGCTTCATGATTGAAAACATGCCCGCTCTGGCAAGGCACGCAAAAACCCTCTACATGCGCGGGATCCTCAGTGACTTCGCTCAAGTGGAATTGAACCGCTACTTCACCTCCGGCACCCTGTCGGCGGATCTGCAAACCTACCTGAGCAGCCTGGGCACCGATCCGGCGGGGCGCTTCAATGCATTGGAACTGGTCAAGGTTGCCAGGCAAAACGGTGTTCGTATCCAGGGGATTGATTGCGCCGCGAGCTACAAAATGAAGTCCCCGCTATCGCCCTATGACGAGCAGATGATCGGTACTTATCTGGCGAGCGACCTCATGACGGGAGACACCTACCTCAACAGCCCCCGGAAATGGATCGTGCTGATCAGTGCGCAAAACACCAACACGCTCAGAGGCCTTGCCGGTATCAGCGAAATAAAGAGTGGCATCGGGTTGCGCATCGAGGAAGTCGGGATGGACACGACCATGGACATCGAGGCTGATCCGGGTATCGAAGTGCGTCGTGGATCATTTCCAAACGGCTCCGCATCACCGGGTAATAACGACGTACTGCGCGCTGACCTGCGTCTACGCGTACCGGCCGAACCGGTGAACTGGACTGAGGATACGTTAGAGAACCTGTTGCACAGGCGCGGCATGTTCATGCTCAGAAAAATCGCCGATACCTACACCGTGGTGCACCGCAGCAAGCAAGGCATGCTCGTGCGAACGCGCGTGAGTCAACTGGCGGATGGAAGCGTTTCGTTGCACCGCCCGTCATGGCCGCAAGTGAACGATGTCCCGTTCGCCAGCATCGAGCAAATGTCTAACCGATTGATCGAAATGGGCCTGACATTACAAAGCCGTCTTCCGGACTGACAGCGTGGCCCGAGACAGCCGCTACCCTGCCCTCGGGAGCCGTTGCTCAGCGGGATAACGCCATCCGTCGGCCTTGCAGCATGCAATACATATGCAGTGCATCGCTCTTGAGCTGTTCGGTCATGCTTGATTCTCGTTTTCCCCATGGATGGAGAAGTACATGAACACTCCCGAACGCCGTTTGCTGCCGAACGCAGCTGACAAGGCCAGCCTCAGGGCAATCGCTACATCACTCGTGCAGGCTTGCCCCAGCCTGCTGGAGGCGGCCCGTGAGGTCGCCCTTCAATTGCTGATCGACAAAGGACTGCCGGGCCTTGATCCGGACCGTATCTATTTCCATCGATTCAGGGCCGCGCAGAGCAGCAACCTGACCTTCACCGGCTGGGAACATCTGCTGGAAAAGCCCTATGAATCGTTGACCCTCACCCAACTGGTAATCCAGCGCTTTCGCGCCACCGATCAGGACAATGCCGATCTGCTGGGGCTGTACTGCGGCTTTTACGCAGACGGGCCGCAGGCCGACAACTTCAATCAGGATAATGAAATTCGACTGCTGGGCAGTGATGTGCTGCAGGCGTTCTGGAATATCGATTTCAGCAGCCGCTACACCCGGCAACTGACCACTTACTGGCAAACCTCGTCGCAGCATTTCCGGACACTGGCCAAGTGCAATTTTCTCAGTCTGGCAGTACAGGCGCTGCAACAGGGCCACCTTGAGGGTACAGATTTTCAGCGCGTGATCGATTCGGTTATCGGCTCCGTGACCTGGCCTGTCACCCTGCAAATGCTACAAGCCTCGCACCCGGTGGGCGCTCATGTACGCGCGCTGGATCTTGATGGGCACGTCGCCACCTATGCGCTGCGTTTCGTTGAGGACAATGGTCGGCAAACCCTTTACTTACCCGGCGAAGTGCAACCCTTTCGGCTGATGGAAGATCAAGCGGATCTGCACTGGTGGATGCTGGAACAGATGAATACGGAGGATAAGCGCAAGATCTTCATGAACCGCTTCTCCCTGGCCGACCGCAACCGGATGGGCGAAAAACTCAATGACCTGATGACTCGCCTGGTCAGCACCTGGGGTCATAGCGATCACCGGATGATCAACCATGGCAACGTCACCATCAGCGGTGACGCGTTCACCTGGTTAAGCGATTCGACACGCAGCGCCATGTTTGCCGAAGCAGACATGGCGCTGACCTCCAACAGTGATCTGCGCAAAAAACTCTGGATGGGTTACCTCAGTGCCGGTCTCAGGGTATTCGGCCCGATGGCAACCGTGGGATGGCCGCTGGCACTGCCGGTGATTGGCGCCGGTATCGCCAATATGGGGTTGAACATCGATCTGGCGGTCAACGGCAGGACGGCTGTCGAGCGCAAGGCCGGCACCCTTGGCGCGGTGCTCAACGGCATTGAAGCATTGTTCAACGTTCCGTTCCTGATCGGTACCGGCGCGCATCTGGAGGTGGGCCCGCAGGTCGAGTTTGCCGAAGCCGAAGAAATGGCCGGACTGATCGAATTCACCTCGGGCAACGATCCATTTCTGCCACCGCTGGATCAGGCGCCCTTGCTGACCACTGACGAGGAGACTGACGAGATGGCCAACGACATCCCCATCGAGACATCACCCCGCCCCACGCTGCACGGCCTGCTCGCACCACAGATTCCTGCCCGCTACCAGTGCAACGAATTGCTTGATCGTTTTTCTGTAGAGACCGAGTCCGGGAAGTTTCAAGGCATTTACCGACTCGGCAACGCTCAGCCCTATGCCATCGAGATCGAAGGCAACGCGTACTACGTGCGGTACTTCGACGCCTCCGGGGACAGTGGCAACTGGGCCATCGTCGATCCGGAACACCCCAACCAGTTCGCGTATTCATTGCCAGTGCGTTTCAGTGCAACCGGCAAATGGGAGCGCACGCCGGCGCTGCGTCTCAAAGGTGGCGGGCAGTGCGTGGGCACGCCATGTGCGTCCGATATCGAACTGACCTCGCAGGTCATCTCATCAACCCCGTCGCCAGGCCTGCCATTGGTCGAACCGGTGCCATCCACTGCCCGTCCGCTGCGCCTGGTGACCACCCTCGGTGAAATCGGAGAGCTGGACGTGGCCAAACTGAAAAAGTGGGCAATGAACCTGCCACAGGATTCTGCCGATATGGCGAACATCGTCCCAGACCATCCATCTGACGAAGAACAATTCACGCTGTTTTTCAGCCAAAAACGCACACGACTCCTGAACGAAGCCAAAGAGCATTACTCAGAGCTGGACTGGACCAATCTGCCTGCGCGTCCGGTAATACCCGAAGTCAGTCACTCGATGCCGACCGATGAACTCGTTGATCGAGTCTTCGAGAAAACGATGGGGCTGGTGGTGGGAGAAACCCTCGATCGCGTCACCAGCATGCGATTCATGATCAGCAACATGCCAGCGTTTGCACGACACATCACGACGCTCTACGTGGGTGACCTGCTGAGCGATTTTGCCCAGATGGATCTGAACGGTTTCTACACGAGCGGGCAGATGTCAGAGGATCTGCGGATTTATCTGGGCAGTCTCGGAACCGATCCAGGCGAGACGTTCAACATCCTCGAACTGGTCAAGACCGCGCAGGCAAATGGCGTACGCGTTCAAGGCCTTGGTTGCGCGGCGATCTCCAAAATGAAAGTGCCGCTCACCTCGATTGAGGAGCAAATGATGAACGCTCAGCAGATAAACAGAATCATGTGGGGCGACGCACTCCTCAATCGACCGGGCAAATGGGTAGCCTTGATCGATGCACAGAACACCAATAATTTCAGAAACCTGCCAGGCATCAGCGAACTCAGAGGCGGTATCGGTTTGCGTATCGAAGAATCCTTACCTTCGGAAGTGCCAGGAGTCAGCATCGACCCGGGAGTCAAGGTGGCTCGCGGGCCCTTCGACAATGGTGCATCGACCCGCAACTCGTTCGACTACCTTTACGCTGACCTGCGTCTGCAAATCGACGCGCCGCCGGTGATATGGACAGAGGCGGCGCAGGCACGCCTGCTCCATCGCAATGGCATGTACCTCGTCGAGAAATCGCAAAACGGTTACACGCTGGTGCGGCGCGGCAGTACAGGCAGCATTGTTCGAACGCCGGTGAACCTGACGCAGGACGGCCAGGCTTATATCTGGCTTCAGTCAATGCCGCGCATCAGTGGCGTATTGTTTCCAGATATCGCAGCGTTATCTCAGCGCCTGATAGAAATAGGCCTGAAACTGCAAAGTCGCTTACCCACCTGAAAGGATTCGCGCGGCGATTGAAACGAAAAACCCCTGGCCTGGGCCAGGGGTTTTCGTTCACTCAATACCAGCTTCGACGCGCGGCAGGATCACTCCCACTCAATCGTCGCCGGCGGCTTGCTCGATACGTCGTAAGTGACGCGGGAGATGCCTTCGATTTCATTGATGATGCGGCCGGAGACTGTTTCCAGCAGTTCGTAAGGCAGGTGAGCCCAACGCGCGGTCATGAAGTCGATGGTTTCCACGGCACGCAGGGCAACCACCCAAGCGTAACGACGGCCGTCGCCAACAACGCCAACCGATTTCACTGGCTGGAATACTACGAAAACTTGACTGAATCTGTGGGAACTTCGTCGCCCTTGAAGGCACACTTGACCAATAACGTCACCACTCGCCTGGGCTATAGACGAGCGCCTTGTCGCTCATCCCCGTTTTTTTCTGGTGAAGCAGCTTGTTACCGTTGAGAGAAACAACAACCTGACAAAAAGCGAAAACCTTACGTAAAATGCCGCCGTGGCTATGGAACACCTTCCTTCTAATCCCTATGAAACTAGGGGTTCCGCTCTCCACACCGCGCCTGCTTCTAGCAGGCGTTTTCATATCAGCTGTAGACACGATGCTGCAGCTCGCTCACGACGACGACCCAAGGAGAAAATCAAGCATGAATCAGGAGCTGTTCCTGCGTCGCCGTAGCAAAGTTCACGTCCCTATGGGCACTGGCGGTGCCACGCGTGCTCAGGTCGCATCGGCTGTCCGTGAAGTCGCCGCGTTCCGATGCGTACTTTCAGAGCCTCTGATTGAGCAAATCGGCATGTTGTCAGCGACAGAACTCAAGTACTGGCTGCGTAGCATTGTCGGAGTGCTTCGGCGCAGGAATGGCGCTCATGTGCACCACCGGCCGTTTTATCCTGACTTTCCAGAACAGGTTCTGACGGCCACAGAGGGGGAGTTGTACCTAAACGCCGTCATGCATTACCTCACGCTTCGACGTTTACCAAAGACTGAAGAATCTCGACCTCCACTGCTTGAGGGCAACCTCATACCCTGGGTTATCGAACCGGGGAGCATCCCTCAGTTCGAGTCACTGCTCGAACCGCTGTTGTCATCGCGCACCTCGCTCTCCGAGGAGGAAACCGCTGATGTCCTCTGGTTTGTCCGAGAGTACAAACGCGATGTGTTCCGTTTGCTGCCTGAGGACATCCCTTTCCGAGAGATCCGTGCACAGTTGGGCGGCGCACTTATCCTGCATGCAGCCGGCGATGCACGGGTGGACGCATTCCTGGAGCGCAACGTGGAAACGGCGACGGATGTGCTACGACTCGCGGTCGCCCTGAGTGGCGGAGACGTATCGCTGACGACAGCGTCGACACGTTTCAGAACGATGAAGCGCTCGATGCGCCGCCTGTTGTTGCGCCTGCTCGACTCAATACCCATCGCTACAGAAGATGTGATGCGCCATGCCGAACGCTGGAAACGTCTCGCTGAAGTACTGCATCCAGGCGACTACGCCGATAAGTACCCACGAGCACTAGCCGCCATCACGGCAGCGCGCCGCAACGAAGCGCCAGCCACCTTTGGTTCACGTGTCGAAACACTGCTGGCCCAGCGCGACATCGCCGCGCTTACGCCCATACTACAGAGCCGTCCTGGTGAGTTCGCACGACGGCTGGACGTAGCGCTACGGCGCACGACGGGACCGGAGTCGGTTCTCCAGGCGTTCGAGGCGGTGGCGACACAAGTGTCCTCACCGGTCCTGCTGCAATTGCTGGCCCAGGTACGCGCTCCGCGCCCCCTACCGCTACGGGCATTCACGCCGAAAGGCTCATTCGCCAAAGTCTATGGCATCAAGGATCGCCGCGAACCCATCACTCCCGAGGTGTTGGCTCGCGCAGCCCAAATCTGCGAAAACGCTCTCCTAGTGCGTTTTGCGTCGCTGTCGCCACTTGGCCGCTGTTTCATCGATCCCGCGTTAAGCGAATACAAGGTGCCGCTGGCGCAGCGTGCCTCATCGAAGTCGCTACGTACGCTGGTGCGGGGCAGTCGCTTGCCTATGCCTGATACAAGTTTCATTCGCCTGTTTCTGTGGTGGAAGAATGGCAGCCAACGCACGGACATCGACTTGTCCGCCGCTTTTTTCGACACCAACTTCGTCTTCAAACAAACAGTCGCGTACTACAACCTGAAGGATTTCGGCGGTTGCCACAGCGGCGACATCACCGACGCGCCCGACGGAGCTTCGGAGTTTATCGACCTCGATATTGATGTCCTGATCGAACAGGGTATTCGCTACGTAGTCACGTCCATCAACTCATACACCGAGCAACCGTACTGCGATCTTCCAGAATGCTTCGCGGGCTGGATGGCCCGCGCCGACACGATGTCGGGTGAAGTATTCGAGCCGCGATCGGTGTTCGACCGGATCGATATCGCATCCGACACCGTGATTTGCCTGCCTTTCGTGATGGACTTGCAGGAACGACGCATGATTTGGGCCGACCTGGGGCTTACTTCATCGCCGCGCTGGAACAACGTCGGGAACAACCTCAGTGGGGTATCGCTGATGCTGCAGGCCTTAGTGCACACACCACGTCCGGATCTGGAAACCCTGTTCGACTTGCATGTTCGAGCACGGGGGGAACGAGTGATCTCACCGCAACAGGCAGAGGCGGTGTTTGCACCTGATCAAGGGATAACGCCGTTCGATACGGATTTGATTCGATCGCGGTTTCTCTGATACGTATGCCAGCGTTTGCGATCGATTGAGAACTACGACCCTTGCTTCGGTGCTCCCACCAAAAAATGCCAGTCATCCTCACTGAATGGCCGTTCGCTCCAGAGCACTATGAGAAACTCAAAAAAAATGCCTGATGCATAAGCACCAGGCATTTTTTGTTTCAGCCGATCGGCCCTGAGGCCGGGGGCATCACTCCCACTCAATCGTCGCCGGCGGCTTGCTCGATACGTCGTAAGTGACGCGGGAGATGCCTTCGATTTCATTGATGATGCGGCCGGAGACTGTTTCCAGCAGTTCGTAAGGCAGGTGAGCCCAACGCGCGGTCATGAAGTCGATGGTTTCCACGGCACGCAGGGCAACCACCCAAGCGTAACGACGGCCGTCGCCAACAACGCCAACCGATTTCACTGGCTGGAACACGACGAAGGCTTGGCTGACCTTGTGGTACCAGTCGGATTTGCGCAGTTCTTCGATGAAGATGTGGTCGGCACGACGCAGCAGGTCGGCATATTCCTTCTTCACTTCACCGAGGATGCGCACGCCCAGGCCCGGGCCCGGGAACGGGTGACGGTAGACCATGTCGTACGGCAGGCCCAGCTCCAGGCCCAGACGACGGACTTCGTCCTTGAACAGTTCGCGCAGTGGCTCGACCAGTTTCAGGTTCATCTCTTCCGGCAGGCCGCCCACGTTGTGGTGCGACTTGATCACGTGAGCCTTGCCGCTTTTCGCGCCAGCCGACTCGATCACGTCAGGGTAGATGGTGCCCTGCGCAAGGTACTTGATGTTTTCCAGTTTGTTCGACTGGGCATCGAATACGTCGATGAAGGTGCGACCGATGATCTTGCGCTTCTTCTCTGGGTCGGCTTCGCCGGCCAGGTTGTTGAGGAATTGATCTTCAGCGTTGGCGCGGATCACCTTGACGCCCATGTTCTCGGCGAACATGGCCATCACTTGCTCGCCTTCGTGCAGACGCAGCAGGCCATTGTCGACGAAGACGCAGGTCAGTTGGTCGCCGATGGCCTTGTGCAGCAGCGCGGCAACTACCGAGGAGTCAACACCGCCGGACAGACCCAGCAGCACGTTGTCGGTGCCGACCTGTGCGCGGATGTTGGCGATGGCGTCTTCAGCGATCTTCGACGGCGTCCACAGGGCTTCACAGCCACAGATGTCGAGAACGAAGCGCGACAGGATGCGACCGCCCTGTTTGGTGTGGGTCACTTCCGGGTGGAACTGCACGCCGTAGTAGCCACGGTCGTCGTTGAACATGCCGGCGATCGGGCAGCTTGGGGTGCTGGCCAGAATGTGGAAGTCTTCCGGCATCTTGGTGACCTTGTCACCATGGCTCATCCATACGTCGAGGCCGAACAGGCCGTCAGCGTCGATGTGGTCTTCGATGCCGTCGAGCAGGCGGCTCTTGCCAACCACGTCAACGCGGGCGTAACCGAACTCACGCAGTTCGGAACCTTCAACCTTGCCGCCCAGTTGCTCGGCCATGGTCTGCATGCCGTAGCAGATACCGAAGACCGGTACGCCCAGGTCGAACACTGCCTGCGGGCAGCGCGGGCTGTCGGCGACGTGCACGGACTCGGGACCGCCGGCGAGGATGACGCCTTTAGGAGCGAATTCGCGGATCGCATCTTCGTCCATGTCGAACGGGTGCAGTTCGCAGTACACACCGATTTCGCGCACGCGGCGGGCAATCAGTTGGGTGTATTGCGAGCCGAAGTCGAGGATCAGGATGCGGTGAGCGTGAATATCGAGGGCCATGATTCAGTCTCGTCTAAGTCGTTCAGAAACAGTCGTGATTCAGAAACAACTCGGGGCTGAATCAAACAGCCCCGGTTGCTTACTTTATTGCTTGAAGGCTCAACCTACGCGGTAGTTTGGCGCTTCTTTGGTGATCTGCACGTCGTGCACGTGGGATTCGGCCATGCCAGCGCCGGTGATCCGCACGAATTCAGGCTTGGTGCGCATTTCTTCGATGTTGGCGCTACCGGTGTAGCCCATCGAGGAACGCAGACCGCCCATCAACTGGTGAATGATCGCGCTCAGGGTGCCTTTGTACGGCACACGGCCTTCGATGCCTTCCGGAACGAGTTTCTCGGCGCCTGCCGAGGAGTCCTGGAAGTAACGGTCGGAAGAACCTTGAGCCTGGGACATGGCGCCCAGCGAACCCATGCCGCGATAAGCCTTGTACGAACGGCCCTGGAACAGTTCGATTTCGCCCGGTGCTTCTTCAGTACCGGCGAACATCGAGCCCATCATCACGCAGGAAGCACCGGCTACGATGGCCTTGGACAGGTCACCGGAGAAACGGATGCCGCCGTCGGCGATCAGCGGAACGCCGGTGCCTTCAAGGGCAGCGGCGACGTTGGCGATGGCACTGATTTGCGGGACGCCGACACCGGCGACGATACGGGTGGTGCAGATCGAGCCAGGGCCGATACCGACCTTGACTGCGTCGGCGCCAGCTTCGGCCAGAGCCTTGGCAGCGGCGCCGGTGGCGATGTTGCCGCCGATCACCTGCACTTCAGGGAAATTCTCTTTGACCCAGCGAACGCGGTCGATCACGCCTTTGGAGTGACCGTGCGCGGTATCGACTACCACCACGTCCACGCCAGCATTGACCAGAGCGGCAACGCGGTCACCGGTGTCTTTACCGGTGCCGACAGCGGCGCCAACGCGCAGACGACCTTGATCGTCCTTGCTGGCCAGCGGGTAGGCTTTGGCTTTTTCGATATCGTTGACGGTCATCATGCCTTTGAGGGCGAATTTGTCGTCGACGATCAGCACGCGCTCGATGCGGTGCTTGTGCAGCAGTTCGCGTGCTTCGTCCTTGCTCGCGCCTTCCTTGATCGTGACCAGACGCTCTTTGGGCGTCATCACTTCACGGACGGTGGCTTCCAGACGGCTTTCGAAACGCACGTCACGGGAAGTGACGATGCCGACCAGGTCGCCATCGTGCAGAACCGGAACGCCGGAAATGTTGTGCATGCGGGTCAATTCGAACAGATCACGAACCGTGGCATCAGCCTCGATGGTGATCGGATCCTTGACGACGCCGGCTTCGAACTTCTTGACCTTACGCACTTCGGCAGCTTGCTGCTCGATGGTCATGTTCTTGTGGATAATGCCGATGCCACCTTCCTGAGCCATGGCGATTGCCAGACGGGCTTCAGTAACGGTGTCCATTGCAGCAGAAACCAGAGGAATGTTCAGCTCGATGCCACGGGTAAGGCGGGTCTTGAGACTGACTTCGTTAGGAAGTACCTCGGAATAACCAGGCACTAAGAGAATGTCGTCGAATGTCAGAGCTTCTTGGCTGATACGCAGCATCGCGGGGGCTCCCGAGCGGGAAAATGGAAGCGCGCCATTATAGTCATCCACCCCCTGCTGTTCAATGTAAAACTCAGCTTAATATCAATGTTGCTGATATACGGAGATCCCCGGCCCTACAGCTCCACCTTGACCCAAGAGACAGGTTGATCGAGCCAATCGGCAAACTCATCGATAAAGCTTTGCTTGAAGCCCGCCTCCAGCCAGTTGTTGAAGATGAAGCCGAGGTTGGAAAACGCACATTCCTGCAAAAACAGAAAACCGTTGATGTCGTCTTCATGGCCGCATTCCGGGCAAGTGAAGTTGTCTGTGCGGCCCGGGAACCAGTCTTCAAGGCTTTCGAACAGCGCTTCGCCGACTTCACGACGGCACTCGGCGCAACCGGCTTCTTCGAGAAAGCCTTTGGCCGGGGTGTAGATGCAGCGCTTGGTGACGATCTCCAGCCCGTTGATCGGCTCACCGAACGGCAACGCCTGCGGGTGCAGGACCACGGCACGGGCGCCATCGGCAATCGCGTAAGCCATGCGGTTACCGGTGCGGCCACAGGTGGTCAGCTCTTCTTTGATGATGTTCTTGCGCACCAGCCAGCGCACGATCGCCCGGGCCCGGGGTTCGTGGACCGGCAGGGTGGAGATTTTCGGGACGATGATGCTTTGCGAATTCATGGTGCAGCCTGCGACGTCAAATGGAAATTCTGCGGTGCTCACTCCGCCGCCATCGCGGGCAAGCCCGCTCCCACAGGGATCTCGTTCGGTCACAAATGTTGTGTACACCAGAGAAACCTGTGGGAGCGGGCTTGCCCGCGATGGCGTCAGTGCGGCCGGCAGCTTAATCCCTGACAAAATCCGGTCAAGTGCTGAGGTAGCGCCCGATCAACGCGAGCCCGCTCGCCAGCACCAGCCATGTCACCAAACGCACAAACGCCTCACGCGACAAGCGCAGGGTCAACCGCCGGCCAATCCATAGCCCTAGCGCCATCGCGGGCAACAAACACAGCGCCAGTATCAACAAGGGTAGCTCGGCATACACACCGGCGATGGCAAACAGACTTAAACGCACCACCGTGCTGCAACTGATCAGCGCACTTTGCGTGGCCCGGGCGGCCTCTTTCGGCAAGCGGCTGTTGAGATAAATGGCATATAAAAAGCCGCCACTGCCAAACAGCGCGCCGAACAATCCGCCCACCGTCCCCATCGGCACTGCCCACCCCGCAGACAATTGCGTCGGCCGCGCTTTCACCCACAGGCTGTAAATCGCGTAAGCGCTGATAAACAACCCCATCAACAGCAGCAACACATCGGACTTGAGGTTGAGCAGGAAAATCACCCCCAACGTGCAGCCGACAGCCATGCACGGCAAGAGCCGCAACAACTCGGGCTTAGCCACATCCCGCCGCGACGGCAGCAGGTTGCCGATCGCAGCGACGAAATCGAGTAGTACCAACAGCGGCACGATCTTCGACAGCGGCATGAACAGAATCAGAATCGGCCCCGCCACCAGCGCCGTGCCGAATCCGGCGATACCGAACACGATGTAAGCCAGGGCGATGCCCAGCCCGATCACCGCCCAACCGCCGGGGCCCCACGCCCACTCACTCAACAACCCCGCCACGCTCATCGATGCGCTTCCTTAATAAGCCTGTGATGACTTTAGCCAGCGCCGAGGGTTGCGACTAATATCTTAAAAGTCGCTTACCCATCTCAAAAAGGCATGCCTTATGCTTTCCACCCGTCAACTGCGTTACTTCGTCGAAATCGCTGAGTGCGGCAGCTTCAGTTCGGCAGCCGAACGGTTGTTTGTTGCGCAATCGGCGCTGAGCCGGCAGATCAAGGACATGGAGACGCGGCTGCAAACCCCACTGTTCGAACGCACGGCGCGCCAGCCTCGACTGACGGCGGCGGGCGAGGCGTTTTTGCCGCGCGCCAGAAATCTGCTCAATGAGTTGAGCAAGGCCAGTGCCATGGCCACTGAAGTCGGTAACGGTCAGCTCGGCACGTTGCGCCTCAGCCATTCCAGCACCGTGTCGATCAGCGGTCGTTTGCTCGGTGAAATCGGTGCGTATCTGCAGCAACAACCCGGTGTGACGCTGGACATCGGCAAGTTGTCTTCCGAGACGCAACTGGAAGAGTTGGCCGAAGGACGCCTCGACATCGGCCTGCTGCGCCTGCCGGTGTTGCGCCAGCGCGAAGGGATTCAGATTGTGCCGCTGTTCACTGAGCGGTTGCTGCTGGCGGTACCGATGGATCATCGATTGGCCGCGGCTGAGCGTGTCGACCTGGCCCAACTGAAGGATGAGGCGTTCATCTCCATTCCGCATCCGCAACGCGGCGGACTGAGCTACCTGTGTGCCGATCTGTGCATGCGTCAGGGTTTTTTCCCGAAAGCCGCGCGCGTGATGTCGCGCAAAACCACGCAATTGCAGCTGATTCAGGCCGGTTTCGGCATCGCCCTGCTGCCGGAATCGATGCAGGACATCGCCCCGAGCGGCGTACGATTCCTGCCGCTGACCGATCCCGATTGCCACACCACCGTCGCCGTCGCCTACCGCCAGAATCCCACACCCCTGATTCACCACTTCATCGAAACCTTCACAACCCCCTTGTAGGAGTGCGCCTGCTCGCGATAGCGGTTGAGCATTCAACCTATCCTGCGACTGACACACCGCTATCGCGAGCAGGCTCACTCCTACAGGGGACTTGTGGTGATTCAACGGCAAATGCCTTTAAACTGCGCCCCATGATTAAAGATCCCTTTGCAAGACTTGGCCTGGACCGTGAAGTCCTGACTGTCAGCCAGCTCAACGGCCGCGCGCGGGTGTTGCTCGAAGACGTGTTCAGCAACATCTGGGTCGAAGGCGAAATCTCCAACCTCGCCCGTCCGGCGTCCGGCCACATCTATTTCACCCTCAAGGACAGCGGCGCGCAGGTGCGTTGCGCGCTGTTCCGGCAGAACGCGGCGCGGGTGCGTCAGGCGTTGAAGGACGGCCTGGCGGTGAAGGTGCGTGGCAAGGTTTCGCTGTTCGAAGGCCGTGGCGACTATCAACTGATTCTCGACACCGTGGAGCCTGCCGGTGACGGCGCGCTGCGCCTGGCCTTCGATGCGTTGAAGGAAAAGCTCAGCGCCGAAGGTCTGTTCAGTGCCGAACGCAAAGTGCCGTTGCCAGCACATCCGCAACGCATCGGCATTATCAGTTCGCCAACTGGCGCGGTGATTCGCGACATCATCAGCGTGTTCCGCCGCCGTGCGCCGCAGGTGCAACTGACGCTGATCCCCACCGCCGTACAGGGCCGCGAAGCCACCGCGCAAATAGTCCGCGCCCTGAAAATGGCCGATGCCCGTGGTTTCGACGCACTGATCCTCGCCCGTGGCGGCGGCTCGCTGGAAGACCTATGGTGCTTCAACGAAGAAGCCGTGGCCCGCGCCGTCGATGCCTGCGTGACGCCAATTGTCAGCGCCGTTGGCCATGAAACCGATGTGTCGATCAGTGACTTTGTCGCTGACGTTCGCGCTCCAACGCCGTCCGCTGCCGCTGAATTGCTCGCCCCGGATTCCAGTCATCTGATCCGTCAGGTCGAAAGCCTGCATCGCCGCCTGGTGATGCGCATGCGTGACCGTTTGATGCGTGATCGCCTGCGTCTGGAAGGCATGGCCCGTCGTCTGCGTCATCCCGGCGAACGTCTGCGCCAGCAGGCGCAGCGTCTGGACGATCTGGACATGCGCATGCGCCGGGCGTTCGAGCGTCATCTCAATACCCGTCGCGAACGCCTGATCCGCCTGGAAACCCGCCTCGCCGGGCAACATCCGGGGCGGCAATTGGCAATGTTGCGTCAGCGCCTCGACAGTCTCGCCGAACGTCTGCCCCGCGCCATGCGCGAAGGCCTGAAAAACCGTCGCCTGCAATTGCACAGCCAGATGCAGACGCTGCATGTGGTCAGCCCGCTGGCAACGCTCGGCCGTGGTTACAGCATTCTGCTCGATGAGCGCGGCCATGCGATCCGCAACGCCGCGCAAACCCACACCGGCCAGCGCCTTAAAGCCAAACTCGGCGAAGGCGAGCTGCAAGTGCGCGTCGAGGACAATCACCTGACGCCCGTCACCCTCTCATTACTGGACTGATCCATGCCGCGTTTTCTGGCTCCACTGTTTCTGCTGTGCCTGACCTTCAATGCCCACGCCGACAGTTACATCACCCGGCTGCTGAACAAACCGGTGCCGGGCGGCGTCGCGGTGGTTGATCTGGGCGCGGCTGCACAGGCGCCGAAAGCCACGTATCAGGGCAAACCGGTGCTGGTGGTAAAAGAGCAGAACAACTGGCTGGCGATCGTCGGTGTGCCGCTGACGGTCAAACCCGGCGCGCAGCAGATCAGCAGTGGCGGGCGCAATCTGCCGTTCACCGTGGGCAACAAAAAATACCCGGAACAGCGCATTACTCTGAAGAACAAGCAGCAGGTCAATCCGGATCAGTCGAACCTCAAGCGCATCGAGGGTGAACTGGCTGAACAGATCAAGGCTTACCGCAGCTTCAGCCCGAACACGCCGAGCAATCTGTTGTTGGACAAACCGGTGAACGGGCCGCTATCGAGCAAGTTTGGCGTGCGCCGCTTCTTTAATGGTGAGGAACGCAATCCCCACGCCGGCCTCGACTTCGCGGTGCCGATGGGCACGCCGATTAAGACCCCGGCGGCGGGCAAGGTAATCCTCACTGGCAACTATTTCTTCAACGGCAACACGGTGTTTGTCGACCATGGCCAAGGCTTTATCAGCATGTTCTGCCACATGTCGAAGATTGATGTGAAAGTCGGCGATCAACTGGCGCGGGGCGCGGTGGTCGGCAAGGTTGGCATGACCGGCCGGGCGACCGGCCCGCATATGCACTGGAATGTCAGCCTGAATGATGCGCGGGTGGATCCGGCGATTTTCATTGGTGCGTTTCAGCCTTAAGAAAATTGATGGGCTGATGGCCCCTTCGCGAGCAAGCTCGCTCCCACATTGGATTGCGTTCACAACACAAATCCCTGTGGGAGCGAGCTTGCTCGCGAAGGCGGCTTATAAAGCACATCAACAGTTACTGAATTGCTATAAACCTCGATTGCGCCCCATTCAAACCTCGCGCAAATATCACAACGTTCAGCGATCTCCAGCGCAATAAAATCCCGCAAAAACCCGCTTTCCGAGTATTCCTCTCAATTTTTTCCGACTGCTTGCCATCCTCTCCCCTCGCGGTTAGGGTTGAAGGCATGAAAACCTCTCACACCCTCATTCAGCTTCGCCAGCACCGCAGCCTGTGCCTCGTCAGCGCACGACTGCCAGGCTGAATCGCGGCACCTCGTCCCACGCTTTTCCCAGAACATTCGTAACACCGGCAGGCCGCCTCTTTTCGGCCCAGACAATAAGGAATTTCCCGATGAGCATGCTCAAAGATCCGTCTTCGAAATACCGCGCGTTTCCTGTCATCAACCTGCCGGATCGCACCTGGCCGTCGAAAACCATCGACACCGCGCCGATCTGGTGCAGCTCCGACCTGCGTGACGGCAACCAGTCGCTGATCGAACCGATGGACGCGGTGAAGAAGCTGCGCTTCTGGAAAACCCTCGTGCAAGTCGGCGTGAAGGAAATCGAAGCATCGTTCCCGGCGGCTTCGCAAACCGACTTCGACTTCGTGCGTACCCTGATCGAAGAAGGCCACATCCCGGACGACACCACCATCCAGGTGCTGACCCAGGGCCGTGAAGACCTGATCGAGCGCACCTTCGAATCCCTCCGTGGCGCGAAGAAAGCCATCGTTCACTTGTACAACGCTACCTCGCCGTCTTTCCGTCGCATCGTCTTCAACCAGGACAAGGACGGCATCAAGGCCATCGCGGTCAATGCCGCAAAGCTGTTCGTCAAATACGCCGCGATGCAGCCGGACACCGAATGGACCTTCGAATACTCGCCGGAAACTTTCAGCGCCACCGAGCTGGAATTTGCCAAGGAAGTCTGTGACGCGGTGATCGAGGTGTGGAACCCGACACCTGAGCACAAGATGATCCTCAACCTGCCCGCCACCGTTGAGTGTGCGACCCCGAACGTCTACGCCGACCAGATCGAGTGGTTCGGCCGCAACATCAACCGTCGTGACAGCGTGATCATCAGCCTGCACACCCACAACGACCGTGGCACCGGCGTAGCCGCTACCGAGTTGGGCCTGATGGCGGGTGCTGATCGCGTCGAAGGCTGCCTGTTCGGCAATGGCGAGCGTACCGGTAACGTCGACCTCGTCACCGTCGCATTGAACATGTACACCCAGGGTCTCGACCCGCAGCTGGACTTCTCCGACATCGACGGCGTGCGCAAAGTGGTTGAGGAGTGCAACCAGATTCAGGTTCACCCACGTCACCCGTACGTTGGCGACCTGGTGCACACCGCGTTCTCCGGCTCGCACCAGGATGCAATCCGCAAGGGCTTCTCCCAGCAGAAACCCGATGCACTGTGGGAAGTGCCGTACTTGCCGATCGACCCGGCCGACATTGGCCGCAGCTACGAGGCGGTGATTCGCGTCAACAGCCAGTCGGGCAAGGGCGGCATCGCTTACTTGCTGGAGCAGGAATACGGCATCAGCCTGCCACGTCGCATGCAGATCGAGTTCAGCCAGGTCGTGCAGCGTGAAACCGACCGCTTGGGTCTGGAGATGACCGCCAAGCAGATCCACTCGCTGTTGATCAGCGAATACCTGCAAGCCAACACCCCGTACGCGCTGGTCAGCCATCGCCTGCAGGAAGAAAACGGCAACAGCGCCGTCGAAGTGGAAGTGGCGAGCAAAGGTCAGGGTGAAACCAACCTGCACTGGCGCGGCAAGGGCAACGGTGCGCTGGAAGCACTGGTCGCCGGCCTGCCGATTCCGGTGGAGATCATGGACTACAACGAACACGCGATCGGCGCGGGCACAAACGCCAAGGCAGCGGCGTACATCGAACTGCGTGTGAATGGCGAGCGTGCGGTACACGGCGTGGGTATCGATGAAAACATCACCACCGCCAGCTTCAAGGCCCTGTTCAGCGCGCTGAACCGCTCGCTGAGCCAGCCAGAGGCGAAAGCGGCGTAATCGACCGCTGAAATGCAAAAGGCCCCGGAGTGCGAACTCCGGGGCCTTTTTGTTGAAGATCAAAAGATCGCAGCCTTCGGCAGCTCCTACAGGATGTACGCCGTCCCGATGTA
>NZ_JBSVXS010000061.1:0-33265 GCF_054070155.1 Pseudomonas sp. SDT291_1_S447 | reverse complement strand
AGCGTTGTGTCAGAGCACAAATAAATGACTGACACACCGCTATCGCGAGCAGGCTCACTCCTACATTTGGTTATGCGTCGCCCAGGAGGTCGCGCAGGACCTGGGTGAACGCGCGGGCACTGTCTTCTTCGCCAGCATGTCGACCATCGCGCACAACCCACTGACCATTGACCAGCACATCGCGCACCTGACGATCGCCGCCGGCAAACAACCAGCGATTCAAAATCCCGTCACCCGTGGCCGTCGCCAGATAGGGGTCACTGCCATCCAGCACAATCCAGTCCGCGCGCTTGCCCACTTCCAGCGCACCAATCGGCTGCCCCAACGCTTGCGCGCCGCCACCCAGCGCCGCGTCATACAGCGTGCGCCCGACCATCGGCTGATCTGCGCCGTATAAACGGTTACGTCGCTGATCGCGCAGACGCTGGCCATATTCCAGCCAACGCAATTCTTCCACCACACTGAGCGAGACATGGCTGTCGGAACCGATACCCATGCGCCCACCCTGGGCGAGGAAATCCACCGCCGGGAAAATCCCGTCGCCCAGATTCGCTTCGGTGGTTAGGCACAGCCCGGCGATGGCGCGACTTTTGGCCATCAGCGTGACTTCTTCCGGGTTGGCGTGGGTGGCGTGTACCAGGCACCAGCGCTGATCGACCTCGGCGTTTTCGTACAGCCATTGCAGCGGACGACGACCGCTCCAGGCCAGGCAGTCATCGACTTCTTTTTGCTGTTCGGCGATGTGAATGTGAATCGGGCATTGCTTGTCGCTGGCCGCCAATACTTCGCTGATCTGCTGCGGGGTCACCGCGCGCAACGAGTGGAAGCACAGGCCCAGCGACTGCGCCTTTTGCTGCGCCAGTAACGGCTGCAAACGCGATTGCAGATTCAGGTAATTTTCGCTGCTGTTGATAAAGCGGCGCTGGCCGTCATTCGGCGTCTGGCCGCCAAAGCCAGAGTGGCTGTAGAGCACTGGCAGCAGGGTCAGGCCGATGCCGCTTTCACTCGCGGCCTGGCTGATGCGCAGCGCCAGCTCCGCCGGATCCGCGTAAGGCTGACCATTGCTGTCGTGGTGCACGTAGTGAAATTCAGCGACGGAGGTGTAACCGGCCTTGAGCATTTCGATGTACAGCTGCCGGGCAATCACGCCGAGCTGATCCGGGCTGATTTTTCCGACGAGCCGATACATCAAATCGCGCCAGGTCCAGAAACTGTCGTTGGGGTTGCCGGCCACTTCGGCCAGACCCGCCATCGCCCGCTGGAAGGCGTGGGAATGCAAATTAGGCATGCCCGGCAGCAACGGACCGCTCAGCCGTTCGGCGCCATCTGCGGTGGAATCGGCCTGGATTTGGGTCAGCAGGCCCTCGGCGCTGACCTCAAGACGTACATTGTTGGCCCATCCGTTAGGCAGCAGCGCGCGTTCGGCAAAGAAGGCGGACATGGTTCAGCACCCCATCGTGTGTTATTTGTATATACATATACAGACGTTTGCCTGCTCGGTAAACTCCGGCAAGCTAGCCACTTTCATCCAAAGAACAGGGATCAACCGTGCCGACTCCGCCTCCAGTCTCCCCGTTGGCCGCGAACATGGGCGACAGTCCGGCGCCCTTGTACGCCCGCGTCAAACAGATGATCACCCAGCAGATCGACAGCGGAAACTGGCCGCCGCACTACCGCGTGCCGTCCGAGAGCGAGCTGGTCAATCAACTCGGCTTCAGCCGCATGACCATCAACCGCGCCTTGCGTGAGATGACCGCCGACGGTCTGTTGGTACGCATGCAAGGCGTCGGCACCTTCGTCGCTGAACCGAAGAGCCAGTCCGCGCTGTTCGAAGTGCACAACATCGCCGACGAAATCGCTTCCCGTGGTCATCGCCACACCTGCCAGGTCATCACCCTCGAAGAAGAGGCCGCCGGTTCCGAGCGCGCACTGGCGCTGGACATGCGTGAAGGGCAGAAGGTCTTCCACTCGCTGATCGTGCATTACGAAAACGACATTCCGGTGCAAATCGAAGACCGCTTCGTCAACGCGCTGGTGGCTCCGGAATATCTCAAGCAGGACTTCACTCTGCAAACGCCTTACGCTTATCTCAATCAGGTCGCGCCGCTGACCGAGGGCGAGCACGTGGTTGAAGCGATCCTCGCCGAATCTTCCGAGTGCAAGTTGCTGCAGATTGAAAAGGGTGAGCCTTGCTTGCTGATTCGTCGCCGCACGTGGTCGGGGCGTCAGCCGGTTACTGCGGCTCGTCTGATTCACCCAGGTTCCCGTCATCGTCTGGAAGGGCGCTTTCATAAATGAGTCAGGTGAAGGTTTTACGCGCTGAAGGCTATCCGCGCATGCCATGGAAAAACGGCGGCGGCAGCACTGAAGAAATCACCCGTGATGCCGGTGCCGGGCTGGACGGTTTTGGCTGGCGCCTGTCGATTGCCGACATCGCCGAGTCGGGCGGTTTCTCGACATTCGCCGGTTACCAGCGGGTGATCACCGTGTTGCAGGGTGACGGCATGACCCTGTGCGTCGATGGCGACGATACGCGGCCGCTGTTACCGCTCGACCCTTTCGCCTTCAGCGGGGAAAGCCAGGTGTCTTGCACTTTGCTCGGTGGCGCGATTCGCGACTTCAACCTGATTTACGCGCCACAGCGTTACAGCGCACGGTTGCAGTGGCTGGACGGTGAACAGCGGTTCTTCAGCTCGGCGGGGACGGTGTTGGTGTTCAGTGTCAGTGAGTTGCTGGAAGTCCGGATCGGTGACAGTGTTTCGCAGCTGGGGCGACATGATTGTCTGCAATTGGACGGCAATAGCGGTCTGGCCGAAGTCTCCACCAATGCCGCTTGCTGCGTGATCGAGCTGACTGCGCGCTGATTCAAAAGTCTCAAAAGATCGCAGCCTTCGGCAGCTCCTACAGGGTGTACATCAAACCCAGTGTAGGAGCTGCCGAAGGCTGCGATCTTTTGCTTTTGGGGTGTTCCCAACCCACGCACCAACTTGTTACCGAACGCCCCAGCGTGGCGCAAAACCACGCTCACGTAACAAAGTCCCTTCGGCATAAATTATCCCCACGAAAAATTTCATCCACGCCAGAACCCTCGATTCAGGCGCCCTCCAGCCCTGTCCGCAATTTTTCTTGAACGACTCTCCAATAAGTTGGCCGCTCGATTGCATATGCTTGTATGTACAAGTAAAGACGTATGCGTATGAGTCGCTCGAGACTCTCCGCAGCGTCCACTGATTCGCTTGTCGCGCATCGAAGCGCGCAGGCTGCTTGCCCACTGCCAGGGTTGGTTTGAATTGATCGCTGAGGAGTCTTTTTCGTGACTGACAATAAGCCTACAAAGTTTCGCAACGTTGAGATCCGCGCTGCCCGCGGCAACAAGCTGACCGCCAAGAGCTGGCTGACCGAAGCGCCGCTGCGCATGCTGATGAACAACCTCGACCCGGAAGTCGCCGAGAACCCGAAAGAACTGGTGGTATACGGTGGTATCGGTCGCGCCGCGCGTAACTGGGAGTGCTACGACAAGATCGTCGAAAGCCTGACCAACCTGAATGACGACGAGACCCTGCTGGTGCAATCCGGCAAGCCGGTCGGCGTGTTCAAGACCCACAGCAACGCCCCGCGCGTACTGATCGCCAACTCCAACCTCGTCCCGCACTGGGCGAGCTGGGAGCACTTCAACGAACTCGACGCCAAAGGCCTGGCCATGTACGGCCAGATGACCGCCGGCAGCTGGATCTACATCGGCAGCCAGGGCATCGTTCAAGGCACCTACGAAACCTTCGTTGAGGCCGGTCGCCAGCACTACAACGACAACCTCACCGGTAAGTGGGTCCTGACCGCTGGCCTCGGTGGCATGGGCGGCGCGCAACCCCTGGCTGCCACCTTGGCAGGCGCATGCTCGCTGAACATCGAATGCCAACAAGTCAGCATCGATTTCCGTCTGAAAAGCCGTTACGTCGACGAGCAAGCCAAAGACCTCGACGACGCCCTGGCGCGCATCGATAAATACACCAAGGAAGGCAAAGCGATCTCCATCGCCCTGCTGGGCAACGCCGCAGAAATCCTCCCGGAACTGGTCAAGCGCGGCGTGCGCCCGGACATGGTCACCGACCAGACCAGCGCCCACGACCCGCTCAACGGTTACCTGCCAGCGGGCTGGACCTGGGACGAATACCGTGCCCGCGCCAAGACCGAACCGGCCGCTGTGATCAAAGCCGCCAAGCAGTCGATGGCCGTACACGTTAAAGCGATGCTGGAATTCCAGAAGCAAGGCATCCCGACCTTCGACTACGGCAACAACATCCGTCAGATGGCCCAGGAAGAAGGCGTCGAAAACGCCTTCGACTTCCCGGGCTTCGTACCGGCTTACATTCGTCCGCTGTTCTGCCGTGGCATCGGCCCGTTCCGTTGGGCGGCGCTGTCGGGCGATCCGCAAGACATCTACAAAACCGACGCCAAGGTCAAAGAGCTGATCCCGGACGACGCCCACCTGCACAACTGGCTGGACATGGCCCGTGAGCGCATCAGCTTCCAGGGTCTGCCGGCACGTATCTGCTGGGTCGGCCTGGGCCTGCGCGCCAAGCTCGGTTTGGCGTTCAACGAGATGGTCCGCAGCGGCGAGCTGTCGGCGCCAATCGTGATCGGTCGCGACCACCTCGACTCCGGCTCGGTCGCCAGTCCGAACCGTGAAACCGAATCGATGCAGGACGGTTCTGACGCCGTGTCCGACTGGCCATTGCTCAACGCACTGCTGAACACCGCGAGCGGCGCGACCTGGGTTTCCCTGCACCACGGCGGCGGCGTCGGCATGGGCTTCTCGCAGCACTCGGGGATGGTGATTGTTTGCGACGGTACGGATGAAGCGGCCGAGCGCATTGCGCGGGTGCTGCACAACGACCCGGCCACCGGCGTTATGCGCCACGCCGATGCCGGTTACCAGATCGCCATCGACTGCGCCAGGGAACAGGGCCTGAACCTGCCGATGATTACCGGAAAGTAATGCTTTCCCCTGTAGGAGTGAGCCTGCTCGCGATAAGGCCGGCACATTCAGCAAATGTGCTGACTGACCCACCGCAATCGCGAGCAGGCTCACTCCTACAAAAGCAAAAGCCAAAAAAGAACAAAACCCGGAACAATCCACAGAGGTTGAATCATGGCTGTTAACACCGATCGTGCAGGCAACAAACCGTTGATCGAAAGGCGTTCGATCGACTACATCCCGGAAGCGGAAAGACACGGTCGTCTGTTTAGCCAGTTCACCTTGTGGATGGGTGCCAACCTGCAAATCACCGCGATTGTCACCGGGGCCTTGGCCGTGGTGCTGGGCGGTGATGTGTTCTGGTCGTTGATCGGTCTGTTGATCGGTCAATTGCTCGGCGGTGGCGTGATGGCGCTGCACGCGGCGCAGGGGCCGAAGCTTGGCTTGCCGCAGATGATCTCCAGCCGTGTGCAGTTTGGCGTTTACGGTGCGGCGATCCCGATCGTGCTGGTGTGCCTGATGTACCTGGGTTTCACGGCGACGGGCACCGTGCTTTCCGGTCAGGCGCTGGGCCAGTTGTTCGGCGTCAGCGACAGCGTCGGCATCCTGATTTTCGCCAGCGTTATCGTGTTGGTCACGGTGCTCGGCTATCGGGTGATCCACTGGATCGGCCGTGTCGCCAGCGTGATTGGCGTGATCGCTTTCGTCTTCCTGTTCTGGCGGCTGATGAGCCAGACCGACGTCGGCGCACTTCTGCAAATCCGTCATTTCAGCTGGAGCAGTTTCCTCCTCGCGGTGTCGCTCGCGGCCTCCTGGCAGATCGCTTTCGGCCCGTACGTGGCTGACTATTCCCGTTACCTGCCGAGCAATACTTCGGCGGTAAAAACCTTCTTCGCCGCCGGTGCCGGTTCGGTGGTCGGCGCGCAAGTGGCGATGATCCTCGGCGTCTTTGCTGCGGCTTCGGCCAACGGCCAGTTCGCCGGCCATGAGGTGGCTTACATCGTCGGCCTGGGCGGCACCGGTGCCACCGCTGCGCTGCTGTACTTCAGTATCGCGTTTGGCAAGGTGACCATCTCGACGCTTAACTCCTACGGCAGCTTCATGTGCATCGCGACCATCATCAGTGGCTTCAAAGGCCACCTGACCGTTACGCGCATGCAGCGTCTGGTGTTTGTGCTGGTGATCGTTGGCGCAGCGACCCTGATCGCGCTGCTTGGTCAGCACTCGTTCCTCGGTGCGTTCAAGTCTTTCATCCTGTTCCTGCTCGCCTTCTTCACACCGTGGAGCGCGATCAACCTGGTGGATTACTACTGCATCACTCGTGAGCGTTATGACGTGCCGGCACTGGCCGATCCGAACGGACGCTACGGGCGCTGGAACCTGCTCGGCATCAGCGTCTATGTGTTCGGTGTGCTGGTGCAGTTGCCGTTCATCTCCACCAAGTTCTATACCGGTCCGTTGGTGGCCGCCCTCGGTGACGTGGATATTTCCTGGATCATCGGCCTGGTGCTGCCGGCGGTCGTTTACTACGTGTGCGCAAAAAAATGGCACAGCGCGGTGCCCGATCAACTGATTCTGCCGGTCGAGCAGAACAGCGTTGTACAACCTAAAACAAGCGGGGCCGGTCGCGCTGCGGCGCAGGCCTGATTTGGACGTGGACAGGGCTGGATGCCTCTTGACTGCCGTAAGCCAATTCATGATTAGGAGCGTCACAACAATGAAATCGAACAAGACCCTGCTGACCACATTGCTGTCCATGGGCCTGTTGGCCAGTGCCGGTGCGACGCAAGCCGCCGGCTGGTGCGAATCGGGCAAACCGGTGAAGTTCGCCGGGCTGAACTGGGAAAGCGGCATGCTGCTGACCGACGTCCTGCAAGTGGTGCTGGAGAAAGGTTACGACTGCAAGACCGACAGCCTGCCGGGCAACTCCATCACCATGGAAAACGCCCTGAGCAGCAACGATATTCAAGTGTTCGCCGAAGAGTGGGTCGGCCGCAGCGAGGTCTGGAACAAGGCCGAGAAGGCCGGCAAGGTCGTCGGTGTCGGCGCTCCGGTAGTGGGCGCGGTGGAAGGCTGGTACGTGCCGCGTTACGTGATCGAAGGCGATGCCAAGCGCAAGCTTGAGCCGAAGGCCCCGGACCTGAAAAACATCGCTGACCTGGGCAAATACGCCGCCGTGTTCAAGGACGCTGAAGAACCATCCAAGGGCCGTTTCTACAACTGCCCGGCCGGCTGGACCTGTGAACTCGACAACAGCGAAATGCTGAAAAGCTACGGTCTGGAAAGCAGCTACACCAACTTCCGTCCGGGCACCGGCCCGGCGCTGGATGCGGCAGTGCTGTCGAGCTACAAGCGTGGCGAGCCGATCCTGTTCTACTACTGGTCGCCAACCCCGCTGATGGGCCAGGTGGATCTGGTCAAACTCGAAGAGAAACCGGGCGTCGACAAGACCGTGAGCATCAAGGTCGGCCTGTCGAAAACCTTCCACGACGAAGCCCCGGAACTAGTCGCCGTGCTGGAAAAGGTCAACCTGCCAATCGACCTGCTGAACCAGAACCTGGGCCGCATGGCCAAGGAACGCATCGAGTCGCCAAAACTGGCGAAAATCTTCCTCAAGGAACATCCTGAGGTCTGGCATGCGTGGGTCAGTGCAGACGCTGCCAAGAAAATCGACGCGGCGCTGTAGGTCGATACCTCCCGGTCAACCGTGAGGCTGGCCGGGAGATATGCCGTAAACGCTTGATTGAGATTTCTGATTGAGAGCCGCTTATGTTTCCCGAAAGCTTTACCTTTTCCATCGCCGACTGGGTCAACGGTTGGGTCGATTCGCTGGTCACCAACTACGGTGATGTGTTCCGCCACATCTCGGACACCCTGCTCTGGGCCATCGTCAACCTCGAAGGCCTGCTGCGTGCGGCGCCGTGGTGGCTGATGCTGGCGATCGTCGGTGTGGTTGCCTGGCACGCCACGCGCAAAGTCGTGACCACGGCGGTCATCGTCGGTCTGCTGTTTCTCGTCGGTGCTGTCGGCCTGTGGGACAAGCTCATGCAGACCCTGGCGCTGATGATGGTCGCGACGATCATTTCGGTGCTGATCGGCATTCCGCTGGGGATTCTCTCGGCGCGCAGCAATCGCCTGCGTTCGGTGCTGATGCCGCTGCTCGACATCATGCAAACCATGCCAAGTTTCGTCTACCTGATCCCGGTGCTGATGCTGTTCGGTCTGGGCAAGGTCCCGGCGATTTTCGCCACGGTGATCTACGCCGCGCCGCCGCTGATTCGCCTGACCGATCTGGGCATCCGCCAGGTCGACGGCGAAGTGATGGAAGCGATCAACGCGTTCGGCGCCAACCGCTGGCAGCAACTGTTCGGCGTGCAACTGCCGCTGGCCCTGCCAAGCATCATGGCCGGGATCAACCAGACCACCATGATGGCCCTGTCGATGGTGGTGATCGCCTCGATGATCGGCGCCCGAGGTCTGGGTGAAGATGTGCTGGTGGGGATTCAGACCCTCAACGTCGGACGTGGCCTCGAGGCTGGTCTGGCGATCGTGATTCTCGCAGTGGTCATCGACCGCATTACTCAGGCGTACGGTCGGCCACGGCATGAGGTGAGCAAATGAGCAACGCAACCGTGAGCAAGATCGAAGTCAAAAACGTCTTCAAGATTTTCGGCAACCGCGCCAAGGATGCGCTGGCGATGGTCGGCCAGGGCAAGACCAAGGATCAGGTGTTGAACGAAACCGGTTGCGTGGTCGGTGTAAACGATCTGTCGTTGAGCATCGGCACCGGCGAGATCTTCGTGATCATGGGCCTGTCGGGCTCGGGCAAATCGACGCTGGTGCGTCACTTCAACCGTCTGATCGACCCGACCAGCGGCGCGATCCTCGTCGACGGCGTGGACATCCTGCAATACGACATGGACGCCCTGCGCGAATTTCGCCGGCACAAGATCAGCATGGTGTTCCAGAGCTTCGGCCTGCTGCCGCACAAGACCGTGCTCGACAATGTCGCCTACGGCTTGAAAGTGCGTGGCGAGAGCAAGCAAATGTGCTCGGAACGCGCGCTGCACTGGATCAACACCGTGGGCCTGAAGGGCTACGAAAACAAATACCCGCACCAGCTCTCCGGCGGCATGCGTCAGCGTGTCGGCCTGGCCCGCGCTTTGGCGGCAGACACTGACATCATCCTCATGGATGAGGCGTTCAGTGCGCTGGATCCGCTGATTCGTGCGGAGATGCAGGATCAGTTGCTGGAGCTGCAAAAGACGTTGCACAAGACCATCGTCTTCATTACCCACGACCTTGATGAGGCGGTGCGTATCGGCAACCGCATTGCGATTCTCAAGGATGGCCGGTTGATTCAGGTCGGTACGCCGAGAGAGATCCTGCATTCGCCGGCGGATGAGTATGTTGACCGGTTTGTGCAGCGGCGGGCGGCGGTGGTTTAGGTAGATTTTTGTTGGCTGGGCGGGCCTCATCGCGAGCAGGCTCACTCCTACAGTTGGAATGCGTACCCCTGTAGGAATGAGCCTGCTCGCGATAGCGTCGGTGAAGCTGCATCAATGTTCGGATGAGGTTAATGATGTCCCAGGCTGAAAAAATCGTTATCACCGGCGCCCCCCTGCGTTGGCAGGACGTGGTCGCCGTCGCCCGTCACGGCGCTCAACTCGAGCTGTCCAGCGACACCTGGGCGCGCATCGAAAACGCCCAAGGCATCGTCCAGCGCATCGTCGAAAGCGGCGAACGCGCCTATGGCGTCAACACCGGCCTGGGCGGCTTGTCCAACGTCTCGCTTAAAGACGAACAGCTCAGCCAACTCTCGCGCAACACCCTGCTCAGTCACGCTTGCGGCGTCGGCCCGGTGCTCACCGACGAGCAGACCCGAGCGATCATCTGCGCGGCGATCCACAACTACAGCCACGGCAAATCCGGCATCCACCGCCGGGTCGTCGAAGCGCTGCTGGCGCTGCTTAATCGCGGCATTACCCCGCAAGTGCCGTCGCAAGGCTCGGTCGGTTACCTGACTCACATGGCGCACATCGGCATCACGCTGCTCGGCGTCGGCAATGTCAGCTATCGCGGGCAGATCACCTCGGCGCAACAGGCGCTGGCCGAAGAAGGCCTGCAACCCGTGCAACTCGGCGCAAAAGACGGTTTGTGTCTGGTCAACGGCACGCCGTGCATGACCGGCCTCAGCTGTCTGGCGATTGCCGACGCAACGCGATTGGTGCAGTGGGCCGATGTCATCGGCGCAATGAGTTTCGAAGCCCAGCGCGGCCAGATCGATGCGTTCGATGCCGAGATCATCGCGCTGAAACCGCACCCGGGCATGCAGCAGGTCGGCATCAATCTGCGCGCCTTGCTCGATGGCAGTGAAGTGATCGCGTCGAGCAAAGGCATTCGTACTCAGGATGCGCTGAGCATCCGCTCGATCCCGCAGGTGCACGGCGCTGCGCGGGATCAACTGGAACATGCGATCAAACAGGTCGAAGCCGAGCTCAACGGCTGCACCGATAACCCGCTGTTGCTCGGCACACCGGACAACTTCCGGGTGATGTCGCAAGCCAACCCGCACGGGCAGTCGGTGGCAATGGCGGCGGACCTGCTGGCGATTGCCATGGCCGAGATCGGCTCGATTGCCGAGCGTCGCCTCGATCGTTTGGTGAACCCGCACGTCAGCGGTCTGCCGGCGTTTCTGGTGGCCAATCCGGGGGTGAACTCGGGGATGATGATCGTCCAATACGTTGCCGCCTCGCTGTGTGCGGAAAACCGCCAATTGGCGCAACCGGCGGTGCTCGACAACTACATCACCTCGGGCCTGCAGGAAGACCACTTGAGCATGGGCACCAACGCTGCGCTCAAGCTGCATCGTGCGCTGGAAAACTGCACGCAGATCCTCGCTATCGAATATCTGCTGGCGGCGCAAGCGTTTGAATTTCTCAAGGAACAGCGCTTTGGCGTGGGCACTGACCGCGCGTGGCGACTGCTGCGCGAAACAGTTCCGGCCTACGATCAGGATCGCTGGCTGGCGCCGGATATCGCTGCTGCTGCGAGCGTGTTGAAAGCCCCGAATCTGCTGCGCAACGCTTTACCGAATTTGCACTGAAAAATACCCACGCCAGCGTGCCAAGGCGCGACTCCCCAAAAGGCGAGACGCGACGGACAACGGACATCTCCGGAGCGTCTGGCGAGTTAATAACAAACTCTCAAAAGGAGCACAAAATGACTGCGCTGAACCTGATTCCCGGCCAACTGAGCCTGGCCCAACTGCGTGACGTCTACCAGAACCCGGTCAAGCTGAGCCTCGACAACAGCGCCTCGGCACAGATCGAAGCCAGCGTTGCCTGCGTCGAGCAGATCCTCGCCGAGAATCGCACCGCTTACGGCATCAACACCGGTTTCGGCCTGCTGGCCTCGACGCGCATCGCCAGCGAAGACCTGGAAAACCTGCAGCGCTCGCTGGTGCTGTCTCACGCCGCGGGTGTCGGCCAGCCGATCAGCGATGAGCTGGTGCGGCTGATCATGGTGCTCAAGGTCAACAGCCTCAGCCGTGGTTTCTCCGGTATTCGCCGTGTGGTGATCGATGCGCTGATTGCGCTGATCAATGCCGAGGTCTATCCGCACATTCCGCTGAAAGGTTCGGTGGGCGCTTCGGGTGATCTGGCACCGTTGGCGCATATGTCGCTGGTGCTGCTGGGCGAGGGCAAGGCGCGTTACAAGGGCGAGTGGATGGAAGCTACTGAAGCGCTGAAAGTTGCTGGCCTGACCCCGCTGACTCTGGCGGCTAAAGAAGGTCTGGCGCTGCTCAACGGTACTCAGGTTTCCACAGCGTTTGCTCTGCGCGGTCTGTTTGAAGGTGAAGACTTGTTCGCGGGCGCACTGGCGCTGGGCGGTCTGACCGTTGAAGCAGTATTGGGCTCGCGTTCGCCGTTTGATGCACGCATTCACGCCGCACGTGGTCAGAAAGGCCAGATCGACGCGGCTGCCGCTTACCGTGATCTGCTCGGTGAGCGCAGCGAAGTCTCTGACTCGCACCAGAACTGCGAGAAGGTTCAGGATCCGTATTCGCTGCGTTGCCAGCCGCAAGTCATGGGCGCTTGCCTGACCCAGTTCCGTCAGGCCGCTGAAGTGTTGGCCGTTGAAGCCAACGCCGTTTCCGACAACCCATTAGTCTTCGCCGCAGAAGGCGACGTGATTTCCGGCGGTAACTTCCACGCCGAACCGGTGGCCATGGCTGCTGACAACATGGCGTTGGCCATCGCTGAAATCGGCTCGCTGAGCGAACGCCGTATTTCGCTGATGATGGACAAGCACATGTCGCAACTGCCGCCGTTCCTTGTCGCCAACGGTGGTGTGAACTCTGGCTTCATGATTGCTCAAGTGACGGCAGCGGCACTGGCCAGCGAAAACAAGGCCTTGTCGCATCCGCATTCGGTGGACAGCCTGCCGACTTCGGCCAACCAGGAAGACCACGTGTCGATGGCTCCTGCGGCGGGCAAGCGTTTGTGGGAAATGGCTGAAAACACCCGCGGGATTCTCGCGGTGGAATGGCTGGCGGCAGTGCAGGGCCTGGATCTGCGTAACGGTCTGAAGACTTCGCCGAAGCTGGAGCAGGCGCGGGCGATTTTGCGTAAGGAAGTGCCGTTCTATGAGAAGGACCGCTTCTTTGCACCGGACATCAATGCGGCGACTGAGTTGTTGGCTTCGCGGTGTCTGACTGAGCTGGTTTCGGCGAAGTTGCTGCCTAGTTTGTAAGTGTGTTTTCAGGGGGAGTTTTGTTGTTAGTGAAATCGATCCCCCTCACCCCAGCCCTCTCCCCCAGGGGGGAGAGGGGGAAGGGAGCCGATCTTCGTGGTTTTCAAAGCCTGAGTTCGGCTCAAAATTTTCAGGTCGGTGTACCTCGACAGAGCAACACGGTCAGTCCTTTTTCTCCCCTGGGGGAGAGGGGGAAGGGAGCCGATCTTCATGGTTTTCAGAGCCTGAGTTCGGCTCAGAATTTTCAGGTCGGTGTACCTCGACAGAGCAACACGGTCAGTCCTTTTTCTTCCGTGAGAGAGAGTGAAAGGGAGCCGATCTCGGTGAGCTTCAGGCCTGAGTTCGGCACAGAAATTCCAGGTCGGCGTACCTCGACAGAACAACCCGGTCAGTCCCCTCTCCCTCCGGGAGAGGGCTAGGGTGAGGGGCTTTTCAGGGCCGCCCACCAAACCAGCCCCAACGGAGGCCAACAGTGAAAACCCTCTGGCAACACTGTCACGTCGCAACCATGGCGCAGGGCGTCTACTCGATCATCGAAGATGCGGCCATCGTGACGTCCGGTGCGCTCATCGAGTGGATCGGCCCGCGCCATCAACTGCCATCCGGCGAATACCCGGCGGTCAATGACCTGCAAGGCGCGTGGGTCACCCCCGGCCTGATCGACTGCCACACCCACACGGTGTTCGGCGGCAACCGCAGCGGCGAATTTGAAAAACGTCTGCAAGGCGTCAGCTATGCCGAAATCGCAGCATCCGGCGGCGGCATCGCTAGCACCGTGAGTGCGACGCGCGAAGCGACTGAAGACGAGCTGTTCGCCAGCGCCGCCAAACGTCTGAAAAGCCTGATGCGCGACGGCGTCACCACGGTCGAAATGAAATCCGGCTACGGTCTTGATCTGGCCAACGAGCGCAAGATCCTCCGCGTCATCCGTCGCCTGGAAAAAGAGCTGCCGATCAGCGTGCGCAGCACCTGCCTGGCGGCCCACGCGTTGCCGCCCGAATACAAGGATCGCGCCGACGACTACATCGATCTGATCTGCACCGAAATGCTGCCTGCGTTGGCCGCCGAAGGACTGGTCGACGCCGTGGACGCGTTCTGCGAATACCTGGCGTTCTCTCCTGAGCAAGTCGAACGCGTGTTCATCGCCGCACAAAAACTCGGTCTGCCAGTGAAACTGCATGCCGAACAACTGTCGTCGCTGCACGGCTCCAGTCTTGCCGCGCGTTACAAGGCGCTGTCCGCCGATCACCTGGAGTTCATGGACGAAGCCGACGCCATCGCCATGGCAGCATCCGACACCGTCGCGGTGCTGCTGCCGGGCGCGTTCTATTTCCTGCGTGAAACCCAGTTGCCACCGATGGACGCCCTGCGCAAACACAAAGTGAAAATCGCCATTGCCAGCGACCTCAACCCCGGCACCTCGCCAGCGCTGTCATTGCGGCTGATGTTGAACATGGCCTGCACCTGTTTCCGCATGACCCCGGAAGAAGCCTTGGCCGGCGCGACGATTCATGCCGCGCAGGCGTTGGGCATGGCGGATACCCACGGATCGCTGGAAGTCGGCAAGGTCGCGGATTTCGTTGCCTGGCACATCGATCGTCCGGCGGATCTGGCCTATTGGCTCGGCGGTGATCTGGACAAACGCGTCGTGCGTCACGGCGTCGAATCAAGTCTGTAGGAGAGCGGTTGTGGATAAGGTTCTGAACTTCAAACAAGGTCGCGTGCCGCTGCTGATCAGCATGCCGCATGCCGGTGTGCACCTGACCCCAGCGGTGGAAGCCGGATTGATCGCGGACGCGAAAAGCCTGCCGGACACCGACTGGCACATTCCGCAGCTGTACGACTTCGCCGAAGAACTGGGCGCGAGCACGTTGGCGGCTGAGTACTCGCGGTTCGTCATCGATTTGAATCGTCCGTCCGACGACAAGCCGCTGTACGCCGGGGCGACCACCGGGCTGTATCCGGCGACGCTGTTCGATGGCATTCCGTTGTTCCGCGAAGGCCACGAGCCGTCGCAAGAAGAGCGCGCGACTTATCTGGAGCAGATATGGACGCCTTACCACCGCACGCTGCAAGAAGAGCTGGCGCGATTGAAGGCCGAGTTCGGTTACGCGCTGCTGTTCGATGCGCACTCGATCCGCTCGATCATCCCGCACCTGTTCGACGGCAAACTGCCGGACTTCAACCTCGGCACCTTCAATGGCGCCAGTTGTGATCCGCAATTGGCTACGCAACTGGAAGCGATCTGCGCGCGCCACGCTGATTACAGCCACGTGCTCAACGGCCGCTTCAAGGGCGGCCACATCACCCGCCATTACGGCAACCCGGCGCAGAACATTCACGCCGTGCAACTGGAGTTGTGCCAGAGCACCTACATGGAAGAGTTCGAGCCGTTTCGCTACCGCGCGGATCTGGCCGAACCGACGCGGGTGGTGCTCAAAGAGTTGCTGCAGGGCTATCTGGCGTGGGCAAAGTCTCACTACGCCGCATAACTCCTGTGGGAGCGAGCCTGCTCGCGAAGGCGTCCGTTCAGCCAACATCTACGTTGGATGACACACCGCATTCGCGAGCAGGCTCGCTCCCACAGGCTGGTGTCCAGCCTGCGAAGTTTACGGCTGACAAACGGTGACTGCTCTGGAGCATGCTCATTGACGTAAATCGGGTTTATGATGCCCAACGGCAGAATAATAGAAGTCCCCCCAGGGATGACCTCGACCCTTTACGGAGCGCGCAATGCAGACTTTGTTTCCGCAGATCAAACCTCACGCCCGGCACGATCTGGCTGTCGATGACACCCATACGCTGTACGTCGACGAAAGCGGTTCACCGGAGGGTTTGCCGGTTGTGTTCATCCACGGCGGTCCGGGCGCCGGTTGCGACGCGCAGAGCCGTCGCTATTTCGATCCGAACCTGTATCGCATTGTCACCTTCGACCAGCGCGGTTGCGGGCGCTCCACGCCGCATGCCAGCCTCGAGAACAACACTACTTGGGATCTGGTCGCTGACCTTGAGCGCATCCGCAAACATTTGGGCATAGACAAATGGGTGCTGTTCGGCGGTTCGTGGGGTTCGACCCTGGCGCTGGCTTACGCGCAAACCCACCCTGAGCGCGTTCACGGTCTGATCCTGCGCGGGATCTTTCTCTGCCGTCCGCAGGAAATCGAGTGGTTCTATCAGGCGGGTGCCAGCCGTCTGTTCCCCGATTACTGGCAGGATTACATCGCACCGATCCCACTGGACGAGCGCGACGACCTGCTCAGCGCTTTCCACAAACGTCTGACCGGCAACGATCAGATTGCGCAGATGCACGCGGCCAAAGCCTGGTCGACCTGGGAAGGGCGCACCGCGACCCTGCGGCCGAACCCGCTGGTGGTCGATCGCTTCTCCGAGCCGCAGCGCGCGCTGTCGATCGCGCGGATCGAATGCCATTACTTCACCAACAACGCTTTCCTTGAGCCGAACCAGCTGATTCGCGACATGGGCAAAATCGCCCATTTGCCCGGCGTAATCATTCACGGTCGCTACGACGTGATCTGCCCGCTCGACAATGCCTGGGAACTGCATCAAGCCTGGCCGAACAGTGAACTGCAGGTGATCCGTGATGCCGGTCACGCGGCCTCTGAACCGGGCATCACCGATGCACTGGTGCGCGCCGCGGGCAACATGGCCCGGCGCCTGCTCGACCTGCCGCCCGAAGAAGCATGAAAGGGCTTTTACAGCGCGTAAGCGCAGCAAGAGTCGAAGTCTCGGGTGAGGTGGTTGGCGCTGTTGATCATGGTTTGTTGGTGCTGGTAGCGGTGGAACCCGACGACACGCGTGCCAGCGCCGACAAACTTCTGCATAAGCTGCTTAACTATCGGGTATTCAGTGATGCGGAGGGCAAGATGAACTTGTCCCTCGCCGATGTCGGTGGCGGGCTGCTGCTGGTCTCGCAGTTCACCCTCGCGGCCGACACCAAAAGCGGGTTGCGCCCGAGCTTTTCGACGGCCGCGCCTCCAGCCTTGGGCGAGGAATTGTTCGACTATCTATTGAGCAGTGCGAAACAGGTGCATGGCACTGTGGCATCAGGTAGATTCGGCGCCGATATGCAGGTGCATTTGGTCAACGATGGCCCGGTTACCTTTTTGTTACAGACCTGAATGCGCTTGAAACACCTTTTTGGGAAGTTTCGACTGTTTTTAGGGTGTTTTCGCGATAAATACTTTGTTACCCCTGATGCGTTGTCATGCGGGCTACTAGATAATCGCGCGCACTGGGATCAGCGTTCGCTGATCCATTTTCACTTAGGTAGAGACTTGTCCGGATCCGATTGGGGAATCATTTTGCCCCTGCGGAGTCGGAACAATGCTCGCCAACCTGGCATATAGATAGCTAGCCGTTGGTTTTTTGATCTGTTTTCGGCGAGGGTTGCTCGTGATTGTTAGTCCCTGTAATGCAGCAAAAATGTCTGCCAAACGCATGCGAAGTGCCCTGGTAGCGGGTTCGGCGCTCCTGTGCCTGCTCAGCGCCGGTCAGCTTTGGGCGTTCAATCTTGACGATGTATCGGCGAAAGCTAAAGAACTGGCCGGGCAGAAGTTCGAAGCCCCGCGCAGCAATCTGCCGAACGAATTCCGCGACATGAAGTTCGCGGACTATCAGAAAATCCGCTTCCTCACCGAAAAGGCTGAGTGGGCTGATCAGAAGACCCCGTTCAAACTGTCCTTCTATCACCAGGGTATGCACTTCGATACGCCGGTGAAAATCAACGAAATCACAGCGAACACCGTCGAAGAGATCAAATACGATCCGACGCGCTTCGATTTCGGCGACCTGAAATTCGATCCGAAAGCCACCGAACAACTGGGCTACGCCGGTTTCCGTGTGCTGTACCCGATCAACAAGGCCGACAAACAAGACGAAATCATGACCATGCTCGGCGCGAGTTACTTCCGCGTTGTCGGCAAGGGCCACACCTACGGCCTCTCGGCGCGTGGTCTGGCGATTGATACCGCGCTGCCGTCGGGCGAAGAATTCCCGCGTTTCCGCGAGTTCTGGATTCAACAGCCGAAGCCGGGCGACAAGCATCTGGTGATCTTCGCTCTGCTCGATTCGCCGCGTGCTACTGGTGCCTACCGTCTGATCCTGCGTCCGGGCAGCGACACCATTGTCGACGTCAAAGCGCAGATGTTCCTGCGTGACAAGGTCGGCAAACTGGGCATCGCGCCACTGACCAGCATGTTCCTGTTCGGCGCCAACCAGCCGTCGAAAGTCCTCAACTACCGTCGTGAACTGCACGACTCCAGCGGTCTGTCGATCCATGCCGGTAACGGTGAGTGGATCTGGCGCCCGTTGAACAACCCGAAACACCTGGCCGTGAGCAACTTCAGCATCGAGAACCCGCGTGGTTTCGGTTTGCTGCAACGTGGCCGCGACTTCAGCCACTACGAAGACCTCGACGATCGCTACGACAAGCGCCCAAGCGCTTGGATCGAGCCGAAGGGTGAGTGGGGCAAAGGCACCGTTGATCTGGTAGAAATTCCGACCGCCGACGAAACCAACGACAACATCGTTGCGTTCTGGAGCCCGGAAAAAATGCCGGAGCCGGGTCAGCCGCTGGACTTCGCTTACCGCATGCACTGGACCATGGACGAAGCGGCGATTCATGCGCCGGACAGCGCCTGGGTTTCGCAGACTCTGCGTTCGACCGGTGACGTCAAGCAATCGAACCTGATCCGTCAGCCGGATGGCAGCGTTGCCTATCTGGTCGACTTCGAAGGTCCATCGCTGGCCGCCCTGGCACCGGATGCCGACGTGCGCAGTCAGGTCAGTGTCGGCGACAACGCCGAACTGGTTGAAAACAGCGTGCGCTACAACCCGGAAACCAAAGGCTGGCGCTTGACCCTGCGGATGAAGATCAAGGACGCGAGCAAGTCGACCGAGATGCGTGCCGCCCTGGTGCAGCCAATCGTCACGGCTGATCTGGCCAAGTCTTCGGTACCGGCGTCCAACTCGTCCGTTGCCAAGGCCGACAAGGTTGCCGCCAAGCAACAAGAGAAAATCGACAAGGAAGCCAAAGCCGCCGAGGCCAAACAGGCCGACGCCAAGCCAGCTGCAGATGCCAAGGACAAGGCCAACAAAGACGCCAAGCAGCCAGTTGCTGCGGACGCGGCCCCAGCCACACCGGAATCGGCACCGACTGAAGAAGTCCTGACCGAGACCTGGAGCTATCAGTTGCCTGCCGATGAGTAACTCTCAAGTACAGCCAGAGACTCTGTCCGAGTATCTGGCGCATCTGCCGATGACCGACGAGCAGCGCGCGGAACTCGCGGGCTGCCAGTCGTTCAGCGAGCTGCATGAACGCCTGTCGTCTTCAACGTTCGACGCTCCTGCCGAGGCCGCCCAGGCTTCGGTGGGCAAGCGCCTGACCCTGAGCACCGCCGAAGAGCTGGAAGACGCGGAGATGCTGGTGCTCGACGCCAGCGGTCGCGTCAGCATGAAGGCAACGCCGCCGATCCGTCGGACCAAGGTCGTGCCGGAGCCGTGGCGCACCAATATTCTGGTGCGTGGCTGGCGCCGTATGACCGGCCGCACCAACCCGCCACAACCGCCGAAAGACGAAAACGTCCTGCCGGCCGCGCGCTGGCGCACCGTCGGTTCGATCCGTCGCTACATTCTGTTGCTGCTGATGCTTGGCCAGACCATCGTTGCCGGCTGGTACATGAAAGGCATCATGCCGTACCAGGGCTGGTCGTTCGTTGATCTGGAAGAAGTCCTGCACCAGCCGCTGCTGCAAACCGCTACGCAAGTGCTGCCGTATGCGCTGCAAACCAGCATCCTGATTCTGTTCGGGATTCTGTTCTGCTGGGTGTCGGCCGGTTTCTGGACGGCGTTGATGGGCTTCCTCGAGTTGCTCACCGGTCACGATAAATACCGTATCTCCGGCAAAAGCGCCGGCAACGAGCCGATTGCCAAAGACGCGCGTACCGCGTTGGTCATGCCGATCTGCAACGAAGACGTACCGCGCGTGTTCGCCGGTCTGCGCGCGACGTTCGAATCGGTGGCTGCCACCGGTGATCTGGATCGTTTCGACTTCTTCGTGCTCAGCGACAGTAACGACACCGATATCTGCGTGGCCGAGCAACAGGCCTGGCTGGATGTCTGTCGCGAAGCCAAAGGCTTCGGCAAGATCTTCTACCGTCGCCGTCGCCGTCGTGTGAAGCGCAAGAGCGGCAACCTCGACGACTTCTGCCGTCGCTGGGGCGGTGACTACAAGTACATGGTCGTTCTCGACGCCGACTCGGTGATGAGCGGTGAGTGCCTGACCAGTCTGGTGCGCTTGATGGAAGCCACGCCGGACGCCGGGATCATCCAGACCGCGCCGCGTGCGTCGGGCATGGACACGCTGTATGCGCGCATGCAGCAGTTTGCCACCCGCGTGTACGGCCCGCTGTTTACTGCCGGTCTGCACTTCTGGCAGTTGGGTGAATCCCACTACTGGGGTCACAACGCGATCATCCGCATGAAGCCGTTTATCGACCACTGCGCCTTGGCGCCTTTGCCGGGTAAAGGCGCGTTCTCGGGTGCGATTCTGTCTCACGACTTCGTTGAAGCCGCGTTGATGCGCCGTGCCGGTTGGGGCGTGTGGATTGCCTACGACCTGCCGGGCAGCTACGAAGAACTGCCGCCGAACCTGCTCGACGAACTCAAGCGTGACCGTCGCTGGTGCCACGGCAACCTGATGAACTTCCGTCTGTTCCTGGTCAAAGGCATGCACCCGGTGCACCGTGCGGTGTTCCTCACCGGCGTGATGTCGTACCTGTCGGCGCCGTTGTGGTTCTTCTTCCTCGTGCTATCGACCGCGCTGCTGGCGGTGAACACGCTGATGGAGCCGCAGTACTTCCTCGAACCGCGTCAGCTCTATCCACTGTGGCCACAATGGCACCCGGACAAGGCAATCGCGCTGTTCTCGACGACCATCGTGCTGCTGTTCCTGCCGAAACTGTTGAGCATCATCCTGATCTGGGCCAAGGGCGCGAAAGAGTTCGGCGGCAAGTTCAAGGTGACCCTGTCGATGCTGCTGGAGATGTTGTTCTCCATGCTGCTGGCGCCGGTGCGGATGATTTTCCACACCCGTTTCGTCCTTGCCGCGTTCCTCGGCTGGGCGGCGACCTGGAATTCCCCGCAGCGTGACGACGACTCGACGCCATGGAGCGAAGCGGTCAAACGCCACGGTCCGCAGACCCTGCTGGGTTTCTGCTGGGCGCTGCTGGTGATCTGGCTGAACCCGAGCTTCCTCTGGTGGCTGGTGCCGATCGTCGGTTCGCTGATGCTGTCGATCCCGGTGTCGGTGATTTCCAGCCGTGTCGGTCTGGGCCTGAAGTCCCGTGACGAGAGCCTGTTCCTCATTCCTGAGGAATACAATCCGCCACAGGCTCTGCTGGCGACCGATCAGTACACCCACGAAAACCGTTACCACGCCCTCAATGACGGCTTCGTCCGCGCGGTGGTCGATCCTCAGCAGAACGCTCTGGCGTGCTCGCTGGCGACCTCGCGTCACGGTCAGGCCGAGCCGATCGAGTGGCTGCGTCAGGAACGAGTACGTCACGCGATCAAGGTTGGCCCGGCCGGGCTGAACAACCATGATCGTCTGCAACTGCTGAGCGACCCTGTGGCGCTGGCGCGTCTGCATGAGCAGGTTTGGGCTGAAGGTCTCGCTGAGTGGCTGGATGCCTGGCGGGCTTCGGTGAAAGCCGATCCGCATGCGCCGCTGCTGCCGTTGCGACCGGTGAGCTTGCAGGCTCAGCCGGCCTGATGAGAAAACCCCGCTGATTCAGCGGGGTTTTTTTATGGCGCCGAAAAGCCCCTCACCCTAGCCCTCTCCCAGAGGGAGAGGGGACTGACCGAGTTGGATGTTCGAGATACGCCGACCTGATCTTTCTGCGTTGAATCCATAATCGACTCGATCTTTCAGGTCGGCGTATAGCTTGAGACCCCTCGGTCGGCCCCCTCTCCCTCCGGGAGAGGGCTGGGCGGGCGGCGTTCCGATGAGGGTCAGCTCTTGATTGTTAAACAAATCGTCCATTAAACCTTGTGCAAAAAAACGAGTGCGTTAGCATCCGTCCCCGAATTGGCGCACCCGGGCTTTTTTGCCCGTCACTGTTGGTTTTCGCGCCGCAAACGCAATGGTTTTGGGGACTTGAAGATGAAGAAGTATCTGTCGATGCTGCTGGTCGGCGTCACGGCACTGGTTGCAGTCAATGCGGCGCAGGCCGGTGCAATCGATGACGCGGTCAAGCGCGGCACGTTGAAAGTCGGTATGGATCCGACCTACATGCCGTTTGAAATGACCAACAAGCGCGGCGAAATCATCGGTTTCGAAGTCGACATCCTCAAAGCCATGTCCAAGGCCATGGGCGTCAAGCTGGAGCTGGTTTCCACCGGTTACGACGGCATCATCCCGGCGCTGATGACCGACAAGTTCGACATGATCGGCAGCGGCATGACCCTGACCCAGGAACGCAACCTGCGCCTGAACTTCAGCGAACCGTTCATCGTGGTCGGTCAGACCCTGCTGATCCGCAAGGAGCTGGAAGGCACCATCAAGTCGTACAAAGACCTGAACACCGCCGACTACCGCATCACCTCCAAGCTCGGCACCACCGGCGAAATGGTCGCCAAGAAGCTGATCTCCAAAGCCAAGTACCACGGCTACGACAACGAGCAGGAAGCCGTGCTTGACGTGGTCAACGGCAAGGCTGACGCCTTCATCTACGACGCGCCTTACAACGTGGTCGCGGTGACCAAAGTCGGCGCCGGCAAACTGGTGTTCCTCGACAAGCCGTTCACCTACGAGCCATTGGCGTTCGGTTTGAAGAAGGGTGACTACGACAGCCTCAACTTCATCAACAACTTCCTGCACCAGATCCACGAAGACGGCACCTACGATCGCATCCATGACAAGTGGTTCAAGAGCACCGACTGGCTCAAGGACATGGAATAAGCCCGGTCAGATAGACCGAGTCGCTTCATTCGCGAGCAAGCTCGCTCCCACCTTGGAATGCGTTCCTCTGTGGGAGCGAGCTTGCTCGCGAAGGGGCCATCCAGAGCAACACAAAATCCGGAACCTGCAATGAAACAGAAAAAAGCCCAATGGCCCTGGCACGTCCTCACCGTGCTGGTGCTGGTCGGCCTGGCCGGCGCGTTGTATTACGCGACGTCGCTGATGTCCTACGAATGGCGCTGGAACCGCGTGCCGCAGTACTTCGCCTATCAGGCCGAAGAAACCCAGCGTGCCACTGACATTTCCACCGTCACCGAACTGGTGCGCAAGGGCAGCAGCGCGCAAGTCACCCTGCGTAATGACGTCGGTGACGAGCAGCACCTGACCGTCGACGAGAACAGCCTGCAATTCGCTCAGGGCGACGATGTGGCCGAAGGTGACGTCGTGGGCGTGACTCGCCATTGGGCGGCAGGACCGCTGTTGTGGGGCCTGTGGACGACGCTTTGGCTGTCAGTCGTTTCCGGTGTCCTGGGTTTGCTGATAGGTCTGGTCACCGGCCTCTGCCGCCTGTCCAGCAACCCGACCCTGCGCGACCTCTCGACGATCTACGTTGAACTGGTACGCGGCACGCCGCTGCTGGTGCAGATTTTCATTTTCTATTTCTTCATCGGCACGGTGATGAACCTGTCCCGCGAGTTCGCCGGGATCGCCGCGCTGTCGCTGTTCACTGGCGCCTACGTGGCCGAGATCATCCGTTCCGGCGTGCAAACGATTGCCCGTGGCCAGAACGAAGCGGCGCGTTCGCTCGGTCTGAGTGCCGGTCAATCGATGCGTCACGTGGTGCTGCCGCAAGCGTTCAAACGCGTGCTGCCGCCGCTGGCCGGGCAGTTCATCAGTCTGGTCAAGGACACCTCGCTGGTGTCGGTGATCGCCATCACCGAGCTGCTGAAAAGCGGCCGTGAAGTCATCACCACCTCGTTCTCGCCGTTCGAGATTCTGTTCTGCGTTGCCGGCCTGTACCTGTTGATCAACCTGCCGCTGTCGAAAATCGCCAGCCGGCTTGAGCGGAGGCTCGCGCAAAGTGATTGAAGTCCGCGATCTGGTAAAAGTCTTCGACACCCGTGGGCAAGTGGTGCGCGCGGTGGATAACGTCAGCACCACGGTGGCCAAGGGCGAAGTGCTGGTGGTGATCGGCCCGTCCGGTTCCGGCAAGTCGACCTTCCTGCGTTGCCTCAACGGCCTGGAAGAATTCGATTCCGGTTCGGTGAGCATCGACGGCCTGCAACTGGCCGACCCGAAAACCGACGTCAACGCCTACCGCCGCGAAGTCGGCATGGTCTTTCAGCATTTCAACCTGTTCCCGCACATGACCGTGCTGGAAAACCTCTGTCTGGCGCAGAAAGTCGTGCGCAAGCGCGGCAAGCAAGAGCGCGAAGCCAAGGCGATGGAGTTGCTGAAAAAGGTCGGGATTGCACAGAAGGCCAACGAGTTTCCGTCACGCCTGTCCGGCGGTCAGCAACAGCGCGTGGCAATCGCCCGGGCGCTGGCGATGGAGCCGAAGGTCATGTTGTTCGATGAGCCGACCTCGGCGCTCGACCCGGAAATGGTCGGCGAGGTGCTGGACGTGATGAAGAACCTGGCCGTGGAAGGCATGACCATGGTTTGCGTGACCCACGAAATGGGCTTTGCCCGGGAAGTGGCGGATCGGGTGTTGTTTTTCGATCACGGCAAGTTGCTGGAAGATGCCGCACCGGCGGAGTTCTTTGATGCGCCGAAGGATCCGCGCGCGCAGGCCTTCTTGCGTCAGGTTCTGTAACTGCGGCGTCCTCTCGGACGCCATCGCTGGCAAGCCAGCTCCCACAGGGTTTGTAGTCGATCACGAAGTTTGTGTTCAACACTTTCACTGTGGGAGCTGGCTTGCCAGCGATAGCATCACCTCGGTCCACAGCGAACCGAGGCAAATCAATCACCTCAAACCTTGAAGCGCCCCACCAGCATCTGCAGGTGGTTGCCCAAGCGCGCCAGCTCAACGCTGGAAGCCGCGGTCTCTTCACTCGCCGCCGACGTCTGGTCCGAGACATCCCGCACATTCAACACGCTACGGTTGATCTCTTCAGCTACCGCGCTTTGCTGCTCGGCCGCTGCCGCAATCTGCTGGTTCATCGCTTGAATCGCCGACACGGTGCGGGTGATGCTTTCCAGCGAACCGCCCGCGCGGCGGGTCAGCTCAACGCTGCTGTCGGTCAGGGTGCGGCTGTTGTCCATGATCGTTGCCACTTGCTGAGTGCCGTTCTGCAGGCCGACGATCAGCTCTTCGATCTCTTCGGTGGACTTCTGCGTGCGCTGGGCGAGGCTGCGCACTTCATCGGCAACCACGGCAAACCCACGCCCGGCTTCACCGGCACGCGCCGCTTCGATGGCCGCGTTTAGGGCCAGCAGATTGGTTTGCTGGGCCACGGATTTGATCACGTCGAGGACGCTGCCGATCTTGTCGCTTTCGCGCTTCAGCTCGCCCATGGCTTCGGTGGAGTGGCCGACTTCAACGGCCAGACGCTCGATCTGTGCGATCGCTTCGCCCACCACTTTGTCGCCTTCGCGAGCCTGTTGGTCAGCGGCAACGGCGGCTTCGGAAGCTTCTTCGGCGTTGCGCGCGACTTCCTGCACGGTGGCGGCCATTTCGTTCATGGCGGTGGCGACCTGGTCGGTCTCGATTTTCTGATTGTTGACCCCGGCGCTGGTCTGCTCGGTCACGGCCGAAAGTTCTTCGGCGGCGCTGGCGATCTGGGTGACGCCATCGCTGATCCCGCCCACCAGTTCACGCAGGCCTTGGGTCATGCTCTGCATCGAGCGTTGCAGTTGGCCCAGTTCATCGCGGCGCAGGGACACCAGATTGTGGGTCAGGTCACCGGCAGCGACGCGCTCGGCGACTTTCAGGGTCTGGTTCAGCGGGATGATGATCTGGCGGGTGATCGCCCAAGCGGCCAGCAAGCCGAACGCCACGGCCAGCGCGGTGGCGATCAGCAGCAGGTTCTTGGCGCGTGCGGCGTCAGTGTCGCGAACCACGGTCTGCGATTCAGTCAGTTTCTTGCTGACGGCGATCAAAATGTCGCCCTGAGCAGACATGTTGGCCAGTGCTGCAGCGTTTTTTACTTGAGAATCACGGAATTGAGCCACGGCTGCACGGTAAGCCTTAAGCGAGTCGGTGGCTTGCTGCAGGTTGGCGACATGCTGATCTGGGACGCGAGACGGCAGGCTTTCGAGGTTTTTCAGGGCATTGTCGATCGCGGTCAGGGCTGGTTGCTCGGCATCGGCCTTGCCGCTGTAGGTGTAACCGCGCACCTGATATCGCGCTTGCTGCAGCAGTTTGCTCAGTTCGATCACCGCGTTGTATTGCGCGACGCTGTCGCCTTGCAGCAGTGCGCTCTCGACCTCGCCGACCTTGGCCACGGCATTGTCGGCATTGGCGCCTAGTTTGCTGCGTGCGTCTTCACGTTGCACGGTGGCCTGTGTCATTTCGCCGAAGGCACGCTTGTATTCGGCCACGGCCGCCAATTGTTGATCGACCATCGCCACATCGGACGGCTGCTCGATCATGCCGCGTGCCGATTGCAGACCGCTTTCGAGTTTGCTCAGGAATTCGTTGACCGTGCCCGGCCCCTGCTCGCCGCGACGCATGTCGTAGTCCATGCGCGCGAGGCGCAGGTCCTTGGTCAGCTCGTTAAGGCTAGAGATAAAGCCGAGTTTGTCACCACGGCTGATGATGCCGTTCATGCCGGTCCAGCCGGTGAAGGTGATCAACAGTGTCAGCAACAACACCAGGCCGAAACCGATGCCCAGCTTGCGTTTGACGCTGACGTTTCCAAGACTCTCGGCTAACCAACGGTACATGCGACCACTCCCTTCGGACCACTAATTGGACTTATGGAGAAGGTATCGGCCGAATGATGGCAATCTGTAACACCATTTATCTGGTGCGAAGAATCAGAAGAGCCGGGCGAGGAGGGCGGTGACGGCGGTTTCGACGCGCAGGATACGTTCGCCCAGTTGCACCGGTTGCAGGCCGGACTTGGCCAGCAGATCGACTTCGTAGGGAATCCAGCCGCCTTCAGGGCCGATGGCCAGGGTCACGGGTTCGCTCAAGGCGCGCGGGCACGGCGGATAGTTACCCGGATGGCCGACCAAACCGAGGGTGCCGTCGGTAATCGCCGGCAACCGATCTTCAACGAAAGGCTTGAAGCGCTTCTCGATGATGATCTCCGGCAGCACGGTGTCGCGCGCCTGTTCGAGGCCGAGGATCAAATTTTCGCGAATCGCCTCAGGCTCAAGAAACGGCGTCTGCCAGAAACTCTTCTCGACCCGATAGCTGTTGACCAGAATTACCTTCGACACGCCCATGGTCGCCACGGTTTGAAACACCCGGCGGAGCATCTTCGGGCGCGGCAGGGCCAGCACCAGCGTCAGCGGCAGCTTGGCCGGCGGTGGCTGATCGAGGCTGACGCGCAACTCGGCTTCACCCGCTTCGAGGCGCAGCAGTTCAGCCGAACCCATCAGCCCATTGATACGGCCAACGCGCAGGCTGTCACCGACTTCCGAACGGTGGACTTCCTGCATGTGCGTCAAGCGCCGATCACGCAGCACCACGCGGTCGGCCGCGATAAAGTCGGCCTCTTCGAGCAACAGCAGGTTCATGCCTGGGTCGCTGGCGGCTGGTCGTTATGGTCGTCGGCCGGGTTCTCGTCCGGACGTTCGCGCTTGCTGATCAAACCACCGAACAGGATGCCGATTTCGAACAGCATCCACATCGGCACGGCCAGCAGGGTTTGCGAGAAAATGTCCGGCGGCGTCAGGATCATGCCGACCACGAAGCAGCCGATGATCACGTACGGACGGATTTTCTTCAGATAGGCGACGTCAACGACGCCGATCCACACCAGCAGCACCACGGCCACCGGAATCTCGAACGCCACGCCGAAGGCAAAGAACAGCGTCATGACGAAATCGAGGTAACTGGCAATGTCGGTCATCATTTCCACGCCGGCCGGGGTGGCCGCGGCGAAGAATTTGAAGATCAGCGGGAACACGAAGTAATAGGCGAACGCCATGCCGGTGTAGAACAGCAGAATGCTCGACACCAGCAGCGGCACCGCGATGCGTTTCTCATGCTTGTACAGGCCCGGCGCGATAAAGCCCCAGATCTGATGCAGGATCACCGGGATCGCGAGAAACAGCGAGACCATCATCGTCAGCTTCAGCGGCGTCAGGAACGGCGACGACACGTCGGTGGCGATCATCGTCGCGCCGACCGGCAGGTACTGGCGCAGCGGCGTCGAGACGAAGGTGTAGATCTGCTGGGTGAAGGCGAACAGCCCGGCGAAGATGATGAAGATCGCCGCCACACAACGCAGCAGGCGGGTGCGCAACTCGGTGAGGTGCGAAACCAGCGGCATGTGCTGGTCGTTTTCGGGGAGATCGCTCATGGGGCTCGCGGCGGCAAAGTGGTGTCGTGAGGCGCAGGTGTGATCGGCGCGGCGGTTGGAGATACATGTTCAACCGAAGTTTCTGCAGTAGCGGGCACGGTTTCTGTCGGCGCTACAACGGCAGCAGGTGCAGGTGTCGGAGCAGGTGCAGCGGGCGCATGAATCGTCTGCTGACCCACATGCTCAACCGGCGTCGGTTCCTGTTGAACCGGGCTGAAAATCTTCCGCGCCTCCTGCTCCAGCGACAGAATGTGCTCGTTGTGCAGTTGCCGACGGATCTCGTCGGCACCGATTTCACGTTCAACTTCCTGTTTGATCGCGTTGAAGCTGCGCTTCAGCCGACCGACCCACAGGCCAGCAGTGCGCGCAGCGCCCGGCAGACGCTCGGGGCCCAGCACCAGCAGGGCCACGAGGCCGACGAGCAGCAGTTCAGAGAAGCTGATACCAAACATTAGTCAGTGCTCACACGTCTTTGCGGATCGGCTCTTCGACTTTCTGCGCCTGCACGTCGATGGTGTGCGGCGGGTTGGCCTGAGCGGTGGCTTGCGGCTGCACCGGTGGCACTGGCTGTGCAGGCGTCACGGTAGGATCAGCGGCCGGTTTTTCGTCGTCGTTCATGGCTTTGCGAAAGCCCTTGATCGACTCGCCAACGTCGGTGCCGAGGTTTTTCAGTTTCTTGGTGCCGAACACCAGCACCACGACAACCAGGATGACGATCCAGTGTTTCCAGTCAAAAATGCCCATGTTGCTGTTCCTCTCTAAAAATTGTTCAGGCGGACGGACGCGAGGCTTTCTCGACGTGTCCGGACAGGCCGAAGCGACGATCCAGTTCATCCAGCACGGCCTGTGGATGCTGCCCCAGTTGGGCGAGCATGACCATGCTGTGGAACCACAGGTCGGCGGTCTCGTAGATCACGTCGCTGCAGTCGCCGCTGATGGCGGCGTCCTTGGCGGCAATAATGGTTTCGACCGACTCTTCGCCGACTTTCTCCAGAATCTTGTTCAGGCCCTTGTGATACAGACTGGCCACATACGAGCTGTCGGCGGCTGCGCCTTTGCGCTCTTCAAGTACCTGAGCGAGGCGGGTCAGGGTGTCACTCATGTTTGTGTCCTGCGGAATAGATAGCGTGCGGGTCTTTCAGAACCGGGTCGACTGTCTTCCAGTCGCCGTTTTCGAAGACACGATAAAAGCAGCTTTGACGGCCGGTATGGCAAGCGATGTCGCCGATCTGTTCAACCATCAGGATGATCACGTCGGCGTCACAGTCCAGACGCATTTCATGCAGGGTCTGCACATGGCCGGACTCTTCGCCCTTGCGCCACAGCTTGCCACGGGAACGTGACCAGTAGATTGCACGGTTTTCCGCAGCGGTCAGTTCGAGCGCTTCGCGGTTCATCCAGGCCATCATCAGCACGCGTCCGGTCTTGTGATCCTGGGCAATCGCCGGCACCAGGCCATCAGCGTCCCACTTGATCTCGTCCAGCCAGTTTTTCATCTTCAATTCCCGAAACGCAGCTACAAGCTTTGAGCTTCAAGCTGCAAGTAAAAGCAGATTGCGGTGTTCCAGTATCGTCAGGCTTGCAGCTCGCAGCTTATAACTTGCAGCTGATTCGTGCTATCGGCGAACGACCAGATACAAGCCGACTGCCACCATGATTCCCGCCGGCCAATGCCCCAATTCGTGCAATGGGCCACCGATGGCGAGGATCACCCCGCCCGCCAGATGCGCGCAACCGAGCAGGCGCAGGAACCAGTCGTCCTTGCGTTTATGCCACGGTGGCGGCGGGTCATAGGCGTGCGGTTGGGACATGCGTTCGAGCAGGTCGCGGGCCATGTTGGCCAGATGCGGCAGTTGTTCGAACTGGCTCTGCACGTTGCCCAGCAAGGCTTTCGGGCTGACGCGCTCGCGCATCCAGCGTTCAAGGAATGGCTGCGCGGTGTTCCACAGATCCAGATCCGGATACAACTGGCGGCCGAGGCCTTCGATGTTCAGCAGGGTCTTTTGCAGCAGCACCAGTTGCGGCTGCACTTCCATGTTGAAGCGCCGCGCGGTCTGGAACAGGCGCATCAGCACCTGGCCAAATGAAATATCTTTTAACGGTTTTTCGAAGATCGGTTCGCACACCGTACGTATCGCCGCTTCGAATTCGTTGAGTTTGGTTTCCGCCGGCACCCAGCCCGAATCGATGTGCAATTGCGCCACGCGACGGTAATCACGCTTGAAGAAGGCGAACAGGTTGCGCGCCAGATAATCCTGGTCTTCCGGGGTCAGGCTGCCGACGATGCCGCAGTCGATCGCGATGTATTGCGGGCTCCACGGATTGACGGTGCTGACGAAGATGTTGCCCGGGTGCATGTCGGCGTGGAAGAAACTGTCGCGGAACACTTGGGTGAAGAAGATCTCCACACCGCGTTCGGCAAGCATTTTCATGTCGGTGCGCTGGTCGGCGAGGGTTGCCAGATCGGTGACCTGAATGCCGTAGATACGCTCCATCACCAGCACTTTCGGCCGGCACCAGTCCCAATAGACTTGCGGCACGTAGAGCAGCGGCGAACCTTCGAAGTTACGCTTCAACTGGCTGGCGTTGGCCGCCTCGCGCAGCAGATCGAGCTCGTCGTAGATGGTTTTTTCGTAGTCCTGGACCACGTCGACCGGGTGCAGCAGACGCGCGTCGGCCGAGACCTTTTCGGCGGCGCGGGCAAGGATGAACAGCCACGCCAAGTCCTGCGCGATGATTGGCTTCAGACCCGGGCGGATCACCTTGACCACGACTTCTTCGCCGGTTTTCAGCTGCGCGGCATGCACCTGCGCCACCGAGGCAGAAGCCAGCGGTTCGACGTCGAAACGACTGAACACGTCGCTGATTTTCTTGCCGAGCTGTTCTTCGATCAGCTTGATCGACAGCTGCGAATCGAACGGCGGCACGCGGTCCTGCAACAACATCAGCTCATCGGCGATGTCTTCCGGCAGCAGGTCGCGGCGGGTCGAGAGAATCTGTCCGAATTTGATGAAAATCGGCCCGAGATCCTGCAACGCCAGGCGCAAACGCGCGCCCCGGCTCAGATCCAGCGGCTTGCGCGGGAACCAGCGCCACGGCAGCACATAGCGCAGCGCCAGGAGAAACCAGGGCAGCGGCAGATCGAACAGCAGGTCATCGAGGCGGTAGCGGATCACGACAGACTGGATGCGCAACAGACGGCGGACGGCGAGCAGCTTCATGCGTTATCGCTTGGGTCGAGGGATCGGGAAAGGCGCTCGAAACGCGCCTCGAGACGTTCCAGATCAAGTTTGATCCGGTCCAGTTCGCTGAACCGCGCTTCGGCTTCGCGCTGCCCGACAAGGGTGCGCGATTCTTCGGCGAGGTATTCGGCGAGGTTCTGGTTGAGGCTGGCAAATCCTTGTTGATACCAGCGTGCGCGGCTGCGCAGGTGGCCACCGATCAATTGCGTGGCGACCGGGCCGAGCCAGCGCGAGAGTTCGTACTCCCAGTCCAGCTCAAGGTCTTGCAGCACACCGGCCAGCTCCAGCAGCACGCCGCTGTCGCCATCGAGCTCGACTTCAGGGGCGTGCAACACCGCGGTCTTGTCTTTGCTCACGGCCAGTTTGATCAGGCTCGAGGCCGGCGCACGCAGGGTGCAGTCGACGCCGGTTTCCCAGTGCGAGGCCAGCATCAAACCTTCGTCGCTCGGCAGGATGAACAGTTGCAGCGCCGGGCTGCGGCAGTCGACGGCAATCACCTTGCCGGTCAAATGCGCCAGCCGCGGCAGCGCCGTGCTGTCGAGACGCAGCACCCGGTTGAGGCCGAGTTCAACGCTGGCGAGCAGCCCGGTGAGCAACATCAGGGCTTGATGCCGCGGTGCAGGGCGACGATGCCTGCGGTCATGTTGTGATAGGTCACGCGGTCGAAACCGGCGTCGACCATCATCGACTTCAGGGTTTCCTGATTCGGGTGCATGCGGATCGATTCGGCCAGGTAGCGATAGCTTTCCGAGTCGTTGGTGATCAGCTTGCCCATCAGCGGCATGAAGGCGAACGAGTAGGCGTCGTAGGCTTTCGACATCAGCGCGTTGGTCGGCTTGGAGAATTCCAGCACCAGCAAACGACCGCCGGGCTTGAGCACGCGCAGCATCGAACGCAGGGCGTCTTCCTTGTGCGTCACGTTGCGCAGGCCGAAGGCGATGGTCACGCAATCGAAATGATTGTCCGGGAACGGCAGTTTTTCCGCGTCCGCCTGAACGAATTCGACGTTGCCGGCGACACCCAGATCGAGCAGGCGGTCACGGCCGACCTTGAGCATCGATTCGTTGATGTCGGCCAACACCACTTGACCGGTCGGGCCGACCAGGTGCGAGAATTTTTTGGTCAGGTCACCGGTACCGCCGGCGATGTCGAGCACGCGGTTACCGCTGCGCACGCCCGAGAGTTCGATCGCGAAACGCTTCCACAAACGGTGCATGCCGCCCGACAGAAGGTCGTTCATCAGGTCGTACTTGGCGGCTACCGAGTGGAAAACCTCAGCGACTTTTTCCGCTTTCTGGCTTTCCGGAACGTTTTTGAAGCCGAAGTGAGTGGTGGGTTCGGCATCGCTGCCTTTGCGCTGATCAGTCATATCGCTGTCACCAAAAGAGAATGCGCGACATTCTAATCCCCAAGCCATGCTTTGTCTTGGAATGGCTAAAGGTAAGATGGGCAACCCTCGGGACGATTTGCCGCAGCAGCGGTCAAGATTTACCGACACATCTTTTTCGCCCCATTCAAAAAGCAGGAGTCAATCAATGGCCAAAATCACTGTTGAGCGTGCCCACAACCTGGGCAAGGAAGCCGCCCGCGAGAAGGCCGACAAGCTGGCGCAAAAACTCTCCGAACAATATGGCCTGGAGCCGCAATGGTCGGGTGACACCCTGAACCTCAAGCGCTCGGGCGTGAAAGGCGCAGTGCATGTGGCGGACGATTCGATCAAGGTCGACGTTGAACTGGGCATCATGATGTCGGCCATGAGCGGCATGATCAAAGCCGAGATCGAAAAAGCCCTCGATAAAGCCCTGGTCTGAAACACGATCCCTTGTAGGAGTGAGCC
>NZ_JBSVXS010000060.1:0-34305 GCF_054070155.1 Pseudomonas sp. SDT291_1_S447 | reverse complement strand
AGATCGCAGCCTTCGGCAGCTCCTACAGGGAAATACATAATTCAATGTAGGAGCTGCCGAAGGCTGCGATCTTTTGCTTTTAATGGACGACTGAGTTGGGCGGGAGATGGCCGAGTCGCTCGGTCAGGCGCAGTCGCTGGATCGGATCGTCGCTGAGCAGCAAGGCGTGTTCCAGATCGAAGCGCTCGGCATTCGGGCAGTCGAGCCGCTGATACAGACTGGCCCGGGCCAGATAATCGGCGGCGCCAGCGTCGCCCAGTTCGAGCACGCGTTCGGCGTCGATCAGCGCGGCAATGAAGTCATCATGCGTCAGGTGCAACTGCCGCAGGTTGCGTGACAGCCGCTGCAGCATCTGCACGGGCGTCGCCGTAGCCAAGTGCTCGGCGTTGAGCTTCATGTTTGGCCCATATTGGCGCTGCAACAGCTCACGACAATCGTTGGGGTACAAGCGTCGCCCGCCGCACGGATCAAGGAGATGATCGGCACCGGGCACCTTCAACAGGAAGTGCCCGGGGAAATTGACGCCTACCAGCGGAATCTCCAGGCCGCGCGCCAGCTCAAGCGCAATCAACGCCAGCGCCAAAGGCTGGCCGCGATGGGTTTGCAAGACTTTATGCAACAACGCCGCCTGCGGACGCAGCGGCAGAAAATCGTCCTGGGCAAAGCCCAATTCAATCATGCGCCGTAACAGCGGCTGTGCCAACTCGCTCACCGGCAGCATCGGCAAACCGTAACTGACCCGCTGTTGCAGCTCCTTGAAGTCTTGCAGGAGTGCCGCTGGATCCACGTCTTTTTCGTGTTCAGCCGCCATCCACAGCGCAGCTTCCAACAGCGCAGGCGGTGAACGGTGCAGGCATTCGAAAAAACGTTGGCGCGGACTCATTGAAATCTCCGGGGAATGCCTCGTTTTAGCCCCGTCCGCGAGATTCGTCCAGTGCCCTGCAGCGCAGGTTCGGGGTTATGCCGCAAAGCCGTTGTCCCAGCAGGTACTTATTCCGGTGCGCTCCAGCAATTTTCAGGCGCAGGCCTATACTGGCGTTCTACAAGAAGTGATTCGGGAGCCCAACGATGTTTGCGCTCATGCAAAGCACTCGCCTGGAATCGCTGCACCTTAGCGTTGACCCGGTCACCGGGTTGAAGGCGGTCATTGCCATCCATAACAGTCGCCTCGGCCCAGCCTTGGGCGGATGTCGTTATCTTGCCTATCCCAATGACGAATCTGCCGTCGAGGACGCCATTCGCCTGGCCCAAGGCATGAGTTACAAGGCCGCGTTGGCGGGGCTGCCGCAGGGCGGTGGTGTTGCAGTGATCGTGCGTCCGGTGCACGTGGAAAACCGTGGCGCGCTGTTCGAAGCCTTTGGCCGCTGCATCGATCAGCTCGACGGTCGCTATATCACCGCGATCGACAGCGGCACCTCGGTCGCCGACATGGATTGCATCGCCCAGCAGACCCAACATGTCACCAGCACCACGTCTGCCGGCGATCCGGCACCGCACGCGGCGATGGGCGTGTTCACCGGCATTCGCGCGACGGCCATGGCACGGTTGGGCAGCGATAATCTCGAAGGCTTGCGCATCGCGATTCAGGGCTTGGGCAATGTCGGTTATGCATTGGCCGAGCAACTGCACGCCGCCGGGGCTGAACTGCTGGTCAGCGATATTGACCACGGCAAGGTGCAACTGGCGATGGAGCAACTCAACGCCCATCCAATCGCCAACGACGCGTTACTCAGCACCCCGTGCGACATTCTTGCACCGTGTGGTCTGGGCGGAGTTCTGAACAGCCACAGCGTCACGCAACTGCGGTGTTCGGCCGTGGCGGGTTCGGCGAACAATCAACTGACGCATCTGGATGTCGCCGATCAACTGGAGCGGCGCGGGATTCTGTATGCGCCGGATTATGTGATCAACGCAGGTGGGCTGATTTACGTCTCTCTGAAACATCGTGGCGAGGAATTGCCGACGATTACCGCGCATCTGTCGAAGATCAGTTCGCGGTTGACCGAGGTGTTCGGCCATGCGCAGGCGGAAAAACGTTCGCCGGCGCGGGTGGCGGATGAGTTGGCGGAGAAAGTTTTGTATCGTTGAGTTTCACAGGCATGAAAAAGGCCCTGAGCCATTCGACTCAGGGCCTATTCAATTCGGTCATCGCTTACTTTGCAGCTTTCGCCGCTTTGACCGGCTTCACCGGCGTTTCAGCAGGTTCTGCAGCTTCGGCATTATCGACCGGTTCTGCCGGTGCATTGAGCAGCTCGGACAATGCATCAGGCTGGCTCTTGAACGCCCGGGCGAACACATCGCGATTCTTCGCCATGTAGATCCCGGCTTCTTCCACTTGCTGTTCAGTCAGGGACGGAACGGCTTTTTGCAGGACATCGGCCAGATATTCGGCCAGTTCGAGCATTTTGTCATGACGGTCAGCTTCGGCTTTATCCATGAACAAGCGCTCCAGATCTCGGCTGCTGCGGTATACCACTTCGACGGCCATTCACCACCTCACATGCCTTCACATTAAGTTGTCTTGACGACTACTGTATCCATATACAGCGAAAAGGATAAGCGAATCCCTGCGCCATGGGTAGTGGCTTTTCAATGTAGACCGGATTTCGGGTTTGTCAGGGAGACCGTGTCGCTGCATTCGCGAGCAGGCTCGCTCCCACAAAAGCACAGCGGTGCGACCAAACGCCACGGCGCGGGTTTGGCGGCGTCTCGCCATGATGGCGTGGCCTCTTTTCTGCATGAAAACCGTTACGTGCAGAAAACCGTCACGTCCAACACGCATCATCCGCTCGCATTCGAGCTAAGGAACATCATCGTGAAAATAAACTGGGCCGAGAAACTGCGGCAAAACGTGCATCAACTGGCCGAGTCCCTGGGCAACCTGTTTGTCGAGACCTTCCACTATCTGGCGCTGTTTGCCATCGGTGCGGTGACGGCATACGCGGCGGTGATGGAGTTTCTCGGGATGCTCGAGGAAGGCCACATCAAGATCGATGACATTCTGTTGCTGTTCATCTATCTCGAGCTGGGAGCGATGGTCGGGATTTATTTCAAGACCAACCACATGCCGGTGCGCTTTCTGATCTATGTGGCGATCACCGCGCTGACCCGTCTGCTGATTTCCAATGTCTCGCACCACAACCCGCCGGACATGGGCATCATTTACCTGTGCGGCGGGATTCTGCTGCTGGCGCTGGCGATTCTGGTGGTGCGTTACGCTTCGTCGCAATTTCCGTCGGTGAAGATCGAAAAACCACAGCGCACGCTGGGCACCGGTTCCAGCGAACATCCTGAAGTCGAGAAGGGTGAGCTTTAAAGCCCGGCTGCCGGTCGTGGCTGACCGATGACGCGTGGCGGTGGCGGCGTCAGCCCGCTGCCGCTGGTCATGGCTTCGAGGATCGCCATGGCGCTATGGCCCTGTTCGATGGCGATGCCGAACTGAATGCTTTGCACCAGGCGCTTGAGGCGCGCGGGGTCGTTGCGCTGCTCGGCGCTGATCATGCGTTTGGCCACGATCCGGCCGCTATTGGACAGGGTCAGCATGATGCTACCGTCCAGGCCCTGAATGCTCAGGTTGATCTGATAGTCCGGCGCGAAGGCATCGGTAATGATCTGAAAAGGATTGTCCATGATGCGTCACCGCCTGATTGAACGTGCAGTTGTTGACCGGCCGTGATCGGGTTGGTTCGCCAAACCGGATCATCGGCCATTCCGTGGCCTGTATTTGTTGCTTCATGTAGGAGCTGCTGCAGGCTGCGATCTTTTGCTCTTCAGTGTTTTGATTTCGGTCATCAAGAGCAAAAGATCGCAGCCTGCGGCCGCTCCCGTAGGGACGTAGCAAGGGCTGTGCCGGGAAAATTGTCGAACAATGAACACGGGCATAAAAAAGGCGAGCTACGCGGCTCGCCTTTTTTAATGGCGCGTTTTCAGGGCAGAACCAAGTAGATGATCGCTGACAGTGCAATCAGACCGATCAACACCACGAACACGTTGGACACCTGGCCCGAATACTGGCGCAAGGCTGGCACGCGGCGGATGGCGTACATCGGCATCAAGAACAGCAGGCAGGCAATCACTGGCCCACCGAAAGCCTCGATCATCCCGAGGATACTCGGGTTGAAAGTCGCCACGGCCCAGCAACTGAGGATCATGAACACGGCGGTTGCGCGGTTCAGCCAGCTCGCTGACATGACCCGGCCACGGCTGCGCAGGCTTTTCACGATCATGCCTTGAAAGCCTTCGCTAGCGCCGATGTAGTGGCCGAGGAAGGATTTGGTGATCGCCACCAGTGCAATCAGCGGCGCGGCGTAAGCGATGACCGGGGTCTGGAAGTGGTTGGCCAGGTACGACAGGATCGAAATGTTCTGCGCCTTGGCGGCTGCCAGATCCGCCGGCGACAACGCCAGTACACAGCTGAAGCAGAAGAACATCACCGTGATGACCATCATGCCGTGGGCCATGGCGAGGATGCCGCTGCTCTTGCGTTCTGCCTGTTCGCCGTAGCGCTGTTTTTGATCAACGGCAAACGCGGAAATGATCGGAGAATGGTTGAACGAGAACACCATCACCGGGATTGCCAGCCACAATGTCTTGAGGAACACGGACATCGGCATGGCTTCTTGAGCACTGGCGAAAAAAGCGCCGTTCCAGTTCGGAATCAGGCTGAACGCGAGCAGCAGCAATGCGGCGACGAATGGATACACCAACACGCTCATGGCTTTGACGATCACGCTCTGACCGCAACGAACGATCGCCATCAAACCGAGGATCAGCGCCAGCGAAAGGATCGCCCGAGGCGGCGGGGCGATGTGCAATTGGTGTTCGAGAAAGCTGCTCAAGGTGTTGGTCAGCGCCACGCTGTACACCAGCAGGATCGGGAAGATCGCAAAGAAATACAGCAGTGTGATCAGCTTGCCGGCGCCGATACCAAAGTGTTCTTCGACCACTTCGGTGATGTCCCCGGAGCGTCCGGACAACACGAAGCGGGTCAGGCCACGGTGGGCAAAAAACGTCATCGGGAAGGCCAGTACGGCGAGAATCAGCAACGGCCAGAAACCACCGACACCGGCGTTGATTGGCAGGAACAATGTCCCGGCGCCGATGGCGGTGCCGTACAGTCCAAGCATCCAGGTGGTGTCGAATTTGTTCCAGCCCTTGTGGGCTGTTTCTGCATTGCGTGTGCGGTCTACAGCGGGATTTTCGGCAGCAGGTGTACGTACATCGGTCATCGGTATCGCCTCGTTATTATTTTTGCTCGGGCTCACGGTTGGCAGACCGCTCTGTGCGGTCTGCCGGGGCGGTCAGGGAATGCGCGTCAGCATTCCACCCAGTTCACAGCCAGGCCGCCCCGTGAAGTCTCTTTGTATTTGTCATGCATGTCGGCGCCGGTATCGCGCATGGTGCGGATCACCCGGTCGAGGGAAATGAAATGGTTGCCGTCGCCGCGCAGGGCCATTTGTGTGGCGTTGATCGCTTTCACGGCGGCGATGGCGTTGCGCTCGATGCACGGCACTTGCACCAGACCGCCGACCGGGTCGCAGGTCAGGCCAAGGTTATGTTCCAGGCCGATTTCCGCGGCGTTTTCCAATTGCTCCGGGGTGGCGCCGAGCACGTCGGCCAGGCCGGCAGCCGCCATTGCGCAGGCCGAACCGACTTCACCCTGGCAGCCGACTTCGGCGCCGGAGATCGAGGCATTTTTCTTACACAGAATGCCGACGGCGGCCGCACCGAGAAAGAAAGCGACCACGTCATCGTCAGACGCGTCGGGATTGAATTTCATGTAGTAGTGCAGAACCGCCGGGATGATCCCGGCTGCACCGTTGGTCGGCGCGGTGACCATGCGCCCGCCAGCGGCGTTTTCTTCGTTGACGGCGAGGGCGAACAGGTTGACCCATTCCATTGCCGACAGCGTTGAACTGATCACGTTGGGCTTGCCGATTTCCAACAGGCTGCGATGCAATTTCGCCGCGCGGCGCGGCACATTCAGGCCTCCGGGCAGGATGCCTTCGTGGCGCAGGCCCTGCTCCACACATTCACGCATCACCGACCAGATGTGCAGCAGACCTTGGCGGATTTCCACGTCGCTACGCCAGGCGCGCTCGTTGGCCATCATCAGTTCGGAGACGCGCAGGTTGTGCTGTTTGCACAGTGACAACAGTTCGGCGGCGCTGGAGAAATCGTACGGCAACACCACGTCACCGGCCGGCGCCACACCGGACTCGGCTTCCGCTGCTTCGATGATGAAACCGCCGCCAACCGAGTAGTACGTCTGCTCGAACAACTCGGCAGTTTCGCCAAAGGCTGTCAGCGACATGGCGTTGGGGTGGTAGGGCAGGCTCTCGTCCAGCAGCAGGAGATCACGCTGCCAGTCGAAGGCAATTTCTCTCTGACCGGCGAGGGACAGTTGGCCTGTCTCACGCAGTTGCTGGATACGTGGATCGATGGTCGCCGGATCGATGCTGTCCGGCCATTCGCCCATCAGGCCCATGACCGTGGCACGGTCGGTGGCATGACCGACGCCGGTGGCTGACAGCGAGCCGTATAAACGGATTTCCACACGGCGTATGTCGTTCAGCAAACACTGATCAATCAGCGCCTGAGCGAAGGTCGCCGCCGCGCGCATCGGACCGACGGTGTGGGAGCTGGACGGGCCGATACCGACTTTGAATAGATCGAAAACACTGATAGCCATGCTAAACCCTTACAAGCAATGGAGTACGAATCGCTGCCATTTTTTGTAGGACAAGCGCAATGTCGGCGATACTGCCTACCTCGGTCCGACGTGACTAACGAAACTTCCTAAGTAAGCCTTTAGCAGGACTAAACGATGAGTCGTCAATTGCATGCCCAGACCTACGTCTGGCTGCAGGTGTTTTCCTGTGCCGCGCGGCACCTGTCGTTCACCCGTTGTGCCGAAGAACTGCACATCACCCCGGGGGCGGTCAGTCAGCAGATTCGTCAGTTGGAAGAGCGCCTGGGTTTTCGCCTGTTTCACCGGCGCGCACGGGGCGTTGAGTTGAGCGCAGAAGGGCAGCGGTTGGCGATCACCGTCAACGAGGCCTACGGCAGCATCGATGCCGAATTGCGTCGACTGGATGCCGGAATGATCAGCGGGATTTTGCGTGTGCGCTCGATTCCTTCGTTTCTCAGCAAGTGGCTGACGCCGCGCTTGCCGCGGCTGCAACAGCGCTATCCGGACATTCAGCTTCGCCTGGTCGCCGAGGACAGTAGCGTGCCGTTGCACGAGGGTGACTTTGATCTGGCGATCGACTTGAACGACGGCAGTTACCCGGGCCTGTTATCCACAGCCTTGCTCGATGAGCAGATTTTCCCGGTGTGCGCACCTAGCTTGCTACGCGGGCGACCGCCGCTGCATGGGCCGGCGGATCTGGTGCATTTTCCGTTATTGCACGACATCACCGCCTGGCGTGGCAGTTATGAATACGCGGAGTGGGAGTTCTATTTAAACGCGATCGGTTTTGAAGGCGCCGACGTACGGCGTGGGCATACCTTCAATCGTAATCACCTGACCATCGAAGCGGCGATTGCCGGCATGGGCGTGGCGATTGCCCGTCGTACGTTGCTCAACGATGAGCTGGAGCGGGGGACGTTGATTGTGCCGTTTGGTCTGGCGGTACCCAATCACAAACGCTACGTGCTGCTGTATGCGCCGGGGGCATTGAGCCATCCGGGCGTGCGTGCGGTGCATGACTGGCTGGTGGAGGAAGCGGGGATTTTTCGCAGCTTGCACCCGTTGAATGACGGGCAATTGTGAACAAAAGTTGCTGGGTCGCGAGGCGACCCAACTCCCGACCTTACCAGTGCTTTGCTCAGTTGTCCGGCTTTTTTTGCGAATGAAAATTTATCTTTTTTCAGGGGTTGAAATGTTCGCCGGTCGGGCCGATTGTTGTAACCAAGGGGTCAGGAAATTCAATTCAAGGCCCCTCGCGAGCTAGCTGAAATAAGGGATGAACTATGCAAATCCAAGTCAACAGCGATAACCATATTCAAAGTAGTCAACGACTGGAGGAGTGGGTACGTACAACCATTGAGAGCACGCTCGAACGTTATGAAGAAGACCTGACCCGCGTCGAAGTCCATCTGGCCGACGAGAACGGTGACAAACCAGGTCCCCATGACTTGCGCTGCCAACTGGAAGCGCGGCCAAAAGGCCATCAACCGATTTCCGTGACCCACAAGGCCGATTCGCTGGAACAGGCGATCGACGGTGCAGCCGAAAAACTCGAGCATGCTCTGGAGCACCTTTTCGGCAAACTGCGAGGTAAGCCACGTGCCGCTGTGGTGCCATTTAGCAAGGCGAATGACGCACTGCTGGAGGAAGAATTCCTTGAGAACGAACAGGCAGCGATCAACAGTTGATGCGCTGACTTTATAAGCCACCCAATGAGAACGGGCCTGCGGAAGCAGGCCCGTTTTTTGTTTGTGGCGGTTTTTGCGCAGGGCACAAAATCGTGGCCCCTCACCCCAGCCCTCTCCCTCCGGGAGAGGGGGCCGACCGAGGGGTATCGCGGGGTACATCGACCTGGAAGACCGAGTCGATTATGGATTCGATTAAGCAGAATCAGGTCGGCGTATCTCGCAAGCGTCCCACGGTCAGTCCCCTCTCCCTCTGGGAGAGGGTTAGGGTGAGGGCATTTTTCGATTCGCCGCAATTCTTATGATCTGCTCCAGTACGTCATCCATCTGCTGAGCTACCTCAAGATTACTGAAACGCACGACTTCAATGCCCTTTTGGTTCAGATAGCGTGTCCGGCGCTGGTCATGAATCAATCCCGCTGTTTCAAAATGCTGCCCACCGTCCAGCTCAATCGCCAATTTCAGCTCCGCACAGTAAAAATCCAGCACGTAAGGCGGACAGGGAAACTGCCGACGAAATTTCAGATTGGCGATTTGGCGGGAGCGGAGTTTTTGCCACAGCAGCTGTTCGCAATCGGTTTGGTTGACGCGTAACTGGCGGGCGAACTGGGCGAGGGTGGGGCGGGTTTGCATGCTTCACGATCCTTGTGAAGTTGGTTTGATATTTCACTCTAGCCCATTCCCCTCACCCCAGCCCTCTCCCGGAGGGAGAGGGGGCCGACCGAGTCGTATTGCGGGGTACATCGACCTGGAAAACCGAGTCGATTATGGATTCGGTAAAGCGGTTTCAGGTCGAGTCGGTTATAGATTCGGCAAAGTGGTTTCAGGTCGAGTCGATTATGGATTCGGCAAAGCAGAATCAGGTCGGCGTACCTCGCAAGCATCCCCCGGTCAGTCCCCTCTCCCTCTGGGAGAGGGTTAGGGTGAGGGGCTTTTCAACCCTCAGAACGCCACAGAAGTCTGCACATAAACTGTCCGCGGCTCACCCACATACTTACCCTTGTTGTTGTCATCAAACGAACGCGTGAAGTACTGCGTGTTGAAGATGTTCTTCACGCCTACCGCCACATTCAAATCCGCCAACTGCGGCCCGAAGTCATACCCGGCGCGGCTGCTGAACAGCATGTACCCCGGGATCTTGCCGGTGCTGCCATCGGCACTTTCTTTCGAGGTGTTGGCGTTGTCGGCGAACTGATCGCTCTGGAAGCTGCTATCCAGATTCAACTTCCAAGGGCCTTCGGTGTAACCCACGCCAATCGTGCCTTTGTGTTTCGACGAGAACGGCACGCGATTGCCCTTGTTCGGCCCGTCTTCGCGGATAGTCGCGTCAACATAAGCGTAGCTGGCGTAGACATCGAAACCGGCGAGCGCAGGGCTCAAGTCATCCAGCGCGTAATTGACGCTGGTCTCGATACCTTGATGGCGAGTTTCGCCACGGGCGATCACCGAATCGTTGGTCTGGTTGCTTTCGTACTGGTTGTCGAAGTTGATCAGGAACGCGCCGATCTCGGCCCGCAACGCGCCATTGTCATAGCGCGTGCCGAGTTCCCAGGTGCGCGCCTTTTCCGGTTTCACTTCGCCGCTGGTTACGCGGTTGGGCATCTGGCTGTATTGCACGCTGCCGAACGAGCCTTCGGTGTTGGCGTACAGGTTCCAGCTGTCGGTCAGGTGATACAGCACGTTCAACGCTGGCAGCGCGGTGTTGTAGTCGCCCTTGTATTTGACGTTGGTCAGGTTGTTGGTCTGCTGCGATTCGATCATCTCGTAGCGCACGCCCGGGGTGATTGTCCATTTGCCGATGTCGATGCGGTCGTCAATGAAGAACGCATTGGCTTCGGTGCCGCCACGGGTGTCGCGGTCATTGCGACTGTTGGTGGTCGGGTATTCGTTGCTGGCGATCGGCGTGCGATAGCGCAGTTCGTGGCCAGCCTCGTTGATGTAGCGATAGCCGACGCCGACTTCATGGCTGGTCGGGCCGAGGTCGAAGCCTTGGGCGAAACGGGTTTCCAGACCGCGCACCCAGTACTCGCGCGGCGACAGCGAGAGGAATGTGCCTTGATCGAGATACCCGCTGCGCAGGGTCTTGGTGAAGAAGGTGTTGGCGGTGAATTCGCGGCGATCTTCCTGATAGCGATAGCCGAAATTGAACATCGTGCGACGACCCCAGAACTGGTCTTTCGGTCGTGTCGACTGGTACGGATCGGCGTCGTAATCGGCGACGTTCAAACCGCCGGGCATGTCGGCCTTGCCTTCGTAATACTGGGCCATGGCGTTGAAGCTGTTGGCTTCGTCGAGCTGGTATTTGCCCTTGAGGATCAAGTCGTCGATTTCGGTGTCGCTGTGTTCGCGCCAGTCACCGCCACGGGTGCCGGAGTAGAGCAGCGCGCCACCGAGACCATTGGCGTTGGTGCCGCCGGCCAGCAGGTTGGCGCTGGTCTTGAAGCCATCGTGACTCGAAGAAGGGCTGGTTTCCGTCTGGAAGCCACCCTTGACCGTTGGCTCGTCAGGAATCGCCCGGGTCACGAAGTTGACCACGCCGCCGACGTTCTGCGGGCCATACCGCACTGCGCCACCGCCACGCACCACGTCCACGGCATCCATGTTGCCCATGCTGATCGGCGCGAACGACAACTGTGGTTGACCGTAAGGTGCGAATGGCACCGGGATGCCGTCCATCAACACCGTCGAGCGCGCGGCCAGGCGCGGATTCAACCCACGAATGCCGAAGTTCAGCGCCATGTCATGGCTGCCAGTGCCGTTGTTTTCCGGGGCGTTGACGCCGGGGATACGGTTGAGCACATCACGGGCCTGCGTTGCGCCCTGACGTTCGAACTCTTCGCGACGGATCACATCACGGGCACCGGGATGTTCGAAGACGTTGATTTGCGCAGCATCGCCGAGCCAGTCGCCGACGACTTTCGACGTGTCCAGCTCCAGCGCAGCGTCTGCCACTGGTTGCAGGCTGAACGCATTGTTGCCCTCGGCGCGCGCTTGCAGGCCGGTGCCTTCGAGCAATGCATTCAAACCCTGCTCAGGTGTGTAACTGCCTTCCAGGCCACGGCTTTGCACACCGCTGGTGACTTGCGAACCAAACGAAATCAGCACGCCCGCTTCACGACCAAACTGGTTGAGGGCGTTTTCCAGTGACGACGGCGCGATGTGATAAGCCTTGGCATCAGCGGCCAGCGCGGCGGGCAGGGCACTGAAACTCAGGCTGGCGCCGAGGACAAGATTGCGCAGGCTGCGGGCCAGTGGCGTGAGGCGGGTTGGGTGCATGGTGGTTGATCCTGAGAAGGTTGAATCAAGGGGGCTTTCCTTCTCTGTCACGCCAGATCTGAAAAACGGCTCATTTATTTTTGATGTTTTTTAAACCCGCGCTTCGACGCTCACCCAGTAACGGGTAAAGCGCTTCACCTTCACCGGCAAACTGATTTCCAGCAGATCGAGAATCCGCTCGCTGTCGTCCAGTGGATACGTCCCGGAGATCAACAGGTCGGCGACGTTCTTGGCGCAATTGAGTTGGCCGCGACGATAGCGGCCGAGTTCATCGAGGAAGTCGCCCAAACGCATGTGCGCGGCCACCAGCATGCCGTCGGCCCAGGCGCCGCTGTTGGCGTCCAGCGGTGTGGCTGAGCTGACGGACGTCGAGGTAAAACTCAACTGACGCGCGACCGGCAGCAGCATCGGCGCACGTCCATTGCTGCTCAGTTCGACGCGACCTTCGAACAACGCGATCTGCGTGCGATCGACAAACTGGCGCACATTGAGGCGTGCGCCCTGAGTTTTCAGAAGGCCCTGAGCTGTGCGTACTTCGAAGGATTGCGCGGCCGTCAGGAGAATTTCGCCTTCGAGCAAGCGGATCAATCGCTGCGCACCGTCGACGTCCACGGCACTGGCGGTATTGAGTTGCAACTTATCACCGCCACCCAGGGAAATTTTGCGTCGCTGCCCCAGCGGGCTGCGGTAATCGGCGAGCAGCGACGGCACAGGATTGTGCTCGCGCATGCCCCAAGTGACCGCCGTGCCCGCGCCAAGAATCAGCAGCAGTTTCATTGCCTGACGACGGCTGCCGGACTTCGGCCCGTTCAACGCCGCGTGTGCCAGCGGCGAAGACACGCCGCGCAACCTCTGGTTGACTCGCTGAATATGCTCCCACGCCCGACGATGCTCGCTGTGCGCATCCAGCCACTGTTGCATTGCCAATTGCTGGCGTGGCGACAGTGCGCCTTGCTGCATTTCTATCAGCCAGTGCACCGCCTGCTCGGCAACCTGAGAGGAGAAATCCGGCGCGCGGTTCATAGGGCGAAGTAGCAGCGCATCGCCGCTTTGTTCAAATGACGTTTGACCGTGGCCACAGAGATGTCGAGTTCAGCGGCGATCTGTGGATACGTCAGACCATCGACCTGCGCCAGCAAAAAGGCGCGTTTGACCTGACGCGGCAAACCGTCGAGCAACTGATCCAGCTCCATCAGGGTTTGCAGAATGATCGCCTTGTCTTCTTCCGACGGCGCGACCATGTCCGGCATCTGCGCCAAGGTGTCGAGGTAAGCGCGTTCAACATCCTGACGGCGGTAATGATTGAACAGGACGCGCTTGGCCAACGTCGTCAGAAAGGCGCGCGGCTCGATGATCACCGGCGGTTCGCGGGCGGTCAGCACCTTGATAAACGTGTCCTGGGCCAGATCCGCCGCGCTGTCCGGGCAGCCGAGTTTGCGCCGCAGCCAGCCAGTCAGCCAACTGTGATGAGCCTGATAGAGCGATTCGACGGGATGGGCGGACGACAACGGTATTACTCCGGGCGCTTGATGGCGCGGTAGAGAGTATGCGTTAGAGAACAAGAACTGTTCGCATTGTAAGGGGCGAAACGCTTAACCGGCAATCAGATGCTTTTGCGTATGAGAATATTTATCATTAATATTGCTCGCCTGTAGGTTCGGCTGATCGGCCGGACGTTTTTCGTTTCAGGGTCGAAACATGAAAGGCAAACTCGCCACACTTCCCATGTCCTATCGTCTGGCCGTCACCTCACGGGTGTTGGCGGCGGTGTTTGGCGGCTATCTCGTTGCGGCGCTGGCCAGTGTCACCCTGACGCTGTGGCTGCCGTTGAGTCGCGCCGAAGCGGTGGTGACCGGCATGACCATTTCCTTTCTGGTGTATCTGGTGGCGGTGCTCTGGTGCTTTGCCTGCCGTACGGCGTGGTCAGCCTGGGTCGGTTTGCTGGTGCCGAGCGTGATTCTGGCAACCATCTCCGGCGCAGCACGCGGATTGGGCTTGGCATGAAAGAGGGCTTTCGTCAGGCGATGGCCTGGCTGCACACCTGGGCCGGACTGCTGTTCGGCTGGTTGCTGTTCGCGATTTTTCTGACCGGGACGCTGGCCTATTTCAAGGATGAGATCAGCCACTGGATGCAGCCGGAAATCCCCGCGCGTTCGGTGAGTGCCGAGACGAGCCTGACGCTGGCCCAGAACTATTTGCAGCAACACGCTGCGGGCGCGTCACGCTGGCTGATTGATTTGCCCGATGCCCGTGATCCCGGCCTGACCGTCCGTTGGCAGCAAGCACCGGCAAAACCGGGTGAGCGCGGACGTTTCGAAGCAAAAACTCTGGATGCGCAAACCGGCGCCGAAGTGCAGGGCCGCGACAGCATGGGCGGCGAGTTCTTTTACCGTTTCCACTTCCAGTTGCAAATGCCTTATCCGTGGGGCCGTTGGCTGTCGACCATCGCCGCGATGGTGATGTTTGTCGCGCTGATCACCGGGATCATCACCCACAAGAAAATCTTCAAGGACTTCTTCACCTTCCGCCCGCGCAAGGGTCAGCGCTCCTGGCTCGACGGGCATAACGCGGTCGGCGTATTGGTGTTGCCGTTTCACTTGATGATCACTTACAGCAGCCTGGTGATTTTCATGTCGATGGTCATGCCGGCGAGCATCGTCGCGTCGTATGGCAGTGACGTGCGCACGTTCTATGACGAAGTTTTCCCCGCCTCGAAAACCCCGGAACGCGCCGATGTAGCGGCACCGTTGGCGGCCATAGCGCCGCTGTTGAGCAAGGCCAGCGAGCAATGGTCGGGCGGCCATACGGCGCGTCTGTCGGTGAGCAATCCGGGGGATGCCAATGCGACGGTGGTGCTGTCCCGTGCGGGGGATCGCGTGGTGCATGATTTCGGCCGCGCCGTGACGTTCAACGGGGTGACCGGGCAGATGCTCGGCAGCACACCGGAGCAACCGCTGGCGATGGCGGTGGGGGGCGCGTTCTATGGTTTGCACATGGGCCACTTTGCCGGGTCGGTGTTGCGCTGGCTGTACTTCATCTGCGGGCTGGCGGGTACGGCGATGATCGGCACCGGGCTGGTGATCTGGCTCGGCAAGCGTCAACTCAAACATGCCAAGAGCGGCGTGATGCCGTTCGACCTGCGGCTGGTGGAAGTACTGAACATCGCCAGCATGGCCGGGCTGGTGTCTGCGGTGGCGGTGTTCTTCCTGGCCAATCGTCTGTTGCCGGTGAGCCTTGCCGAGCGTGCAGATTGGGAAGTGAACGCGTTCTTCACGGCCTGGGGCTTGAGCGTGCTGCACGCGATGTTGCGACCGGGGCGCAAAGCCTGGGTTGAACAGCTTGTTTTCGGTGCTGCGCTGTTTGTTGCAGTGCCGCTGATCAATGCGCTGACCACTCCTTGGAACCTCGGCGTGGCTTTGATGCAGGGCGATTGGGCGTTGGCCGGTTTTGATCTGACCTGCCTCGCCACAGGTCTGTTTCTGGCGTGGGCCGCATGGAAAATGCAGCGCGCCGGCAGCACCGTCAGCGTTAAAAAGCCACGTCGCGAAACGCCTTGGCCGATCACTCTTGAGCAAGGGGCTAACTGATGCTGCTGGCACTGTTGCTCACATACGCCGGATTCACCGCGTTGTGCCTGTCGATGCCTCGGCACCACGATGAATTGCTCAGCCGCAAGCCTTCCACGCGTCGCCGTCAGGGCCTGAAACTGGCCGGGTGGTTTTTGTTGGGCTTGTCGCTGTGGGCCGCCGTTTCTGCCAATGGCTGGAGCTTCGGTCTGGTCGACTGGTTCGCCGTACTGATGCTCAGCGCCCTGGCGTTGGTATTGCTGCTGCCGTATCGCCCGCGTTTCGCATTGGCACTGGCTGGTGTCAGTCTGCTGGCCAGCCCGGTTGCCGCATGGGCGCAGTGCTGACGTGCTGATCGGTCTGCCGCCGGAATCCCGCGACGACGAGCCGCGCGGGGCGCGAGCGCATTTTCTCCAGGTTTTTCTGTCTCAGCGTTCGCAAATGGAAGCGCTGGTGAGCCGGCGCGTCGGTTGCCGGGCGACGGCGGCGGATCTGGTTCAGGACCTGTTTTTGCGTTTCTGGCGGCGGCCGCTGGTGCAGGTCGAAGAGCTCAGCACCTATCTTCTGCGCTGCGCCGGCAACATCGCCATCGACCATCTGCGCAGCGAAGGCACGCGCACGCGCGTCAACGAGGGTTGGCAACCGGACGCGCCGGACAGCCATGGCAGCGAACCGCAAGCGGCGCTGGAAGCGGGCAATGATCTGAAGCATGTCGAAGCAGCGTTGCGTGCGTTGCCCGAGCGTACCCGGCAGATCTTTTTGCTCAATCGCATCCACGGCCGCAAGTACGCGGAAATCGCCAAAGCCATGGGCCTGTCCCAAAGTGCCGTGGAAAAACATATGATGCGCGCCCTCGAGGCCTGCAAGGCCAGCCTGCGCGAACCCGCGCCACGCCTGCCAGGGAAAGCACCGTGAAGCCATCCGACTCCATTGTTCCGACGCTCGCGCAAGAGCAGGCCGCGTTTGCCTGGCTGAGCTTGCTGCACGATCGGCCGAGCGCCGGCGATCAATTGACCTTCAGCCAATGGCTACGCGCTGATCCGGCGCATGCCGAAGCGTATGCGCAGGCGCAAGTGGTCTGGGAATTGAGCGAAAGCCCGGCGCGCACGCTGGCCGATGAAGAGGCTTTGGCGTTGCAGGGCTTTCTCGATGCGATGGATCGCCCGCGCCGTCCGCAGCTTTTGCGTTGGTCGGGCGCGCTGGCGATGGCGGCGTGTCTGCTGCTGATGGTCAGCCTCGGCAGCGGGTGGCAGCCGCAGCGCTGGATCGATGATCTGGGCGCGGATTATGTTTCGGCGCCCGGCGAAATCCGCACGGTGATACTCGCCGATCAATCGCAAGTGACGCTGGATGGCGACAGTGCGATTGCCGTGGATTTCAGCCATGGCGAGCGGCATGTGCAATTGCGCCGGGGGGCCGGTTTTTTCAGCGTCACACATACGGGGGATCCGTTTGTGGTCGTGGCGGAGAAGGGCGAAGCGCGGGTGCTTGGCACACAGTTCGAAGTGCGACTGCAACCGCATGGCGCCCAGGTCACGGTGTTGTCCGGGCGCGTCGGGGTGACGGCGGATCGTGGTGGTGAACAAAAGATTCTCACCGCCGGCCAGCAGGTTGCTTACGGTGACGGTGCGGCGGAGAAACTGCATGCCGTTGACAGCGAAGGGCAATTGGCGTGGCGTCAGGGCTGGCTGACTTACTACAAGTCGACGCTGGGCGATGTGGTGGAGGATCTGCGGCGTTATTACCCGGGGCGGATTGTGTTGCTCAACGATGAGCTGGCGGCGCGCAAGGTCAGTGGCAGTTTTCCGAGCAAGGATCCGCAGGCGGTGCTCAGTTCCCTGCAAGGGGTGATGGGATTTGAGCAGCATCAGGTGTTGGGGCATCTGATTATTTTGCGTTAGGGCTGATGGCCTCTTCGCGAGCAAGCTCGCTCCCACATTGGATCTGTGATCGACACAAACCCCCTGTGGGAGCGAGCTTGCTCGCGAAGGCATCAGACCCGACAACACGTCTGCAAAAATATTTTCGGATTTGTGGTGAGGTAAACCCGAGCCCCATCCGTGTAGTGACTGAAACTGCGATTCATTCGCATCCGTTGCGGTTCTACACAGGTCATTGAGTCATGAAGTCCAGGGCAAAATCGGGTTCGGTCAAACAGTGGTTGGGCGTGTCGGCATTGAGTTTTTCGGCATTGGCATTGCTGCCGATAAGCGTGTCTCTGGCCGCTGAAACCGCCAGCAGCCAAGCGCAAAAGCAGTTCAATTTTTCCCTGGCCGCCAAACCGCTGCCGCAAGCCTTGAGCGACTTCAGCCGCGTCACCGGGCAGAGCGTGGTCTACACCGACGAAGCGCCGTACGGCCTCACCGCACCGGCGGTCAATGGCCAGATGAGTGCCGAACAGGCGCTGCAACGCCTGCTCAGCGGTTCCCGCCTCAACTTCCGTCGCACCGATAGCCACACGCTGGCACTGGAACCCAAACCCACCGAAGGCGCGTTGAACCTCGGCGCCACCACCATCACCTCGACCCGCGACGAATCGATGAGCTATCAACCACCGGAAACCAGTTCGGTGATGCGTTCCTCAGCGTCGTTGCAGGAAGTCCCGCAGACCGTCAACGTCATCCCGGCGCAAGTCATCCGCGATCAGGCGCCGCGCAATCTCGATGACGCGCTGGCCAATGTCAGCGGCATTACCCAAGGCAACACCTTGGGCAGCACTCAGGATTCGGTGATGACCCGCGGTTTCGGTGACAACCGCAACGGCTCGATCATGCGCGACGGCATGCCGATCGTGCAGGGCCGTGGCATGAACGCCACGGTTGATCGCGTCGAAGTGCTCAAAGGCCCGGCCTCTTTGCTGTACGGCATTCAAGACCCCGGTGGTGTGGTCAACATGGTCAGCAAGAAGCCCGAACTGACGCAATACAATGCGCTGACCTTGCGTGGTTCGACCTACGGCGACGGCAAGAACGGCAGCGGCGGCACCTTCGACAGCACCGGCCCGTTGGGCGATTCCGGGCTGGCCTACCGCATGGTGCTCGATCACGAAGACGAAGATTACTGGCGCAACTTCGGCACCCACCGTGAAACCCTGATCGCCCCGTCGCTGGCCTGGTTCGGCGAGAGCACCAAGCTGTTGTTCGCCTACGAGCACCGTGAATTTCTCACGCCGTTCGACCGTGGCACGCTGATCGATCCGCGCACCAATCACCCGCTGGACATCTCGCGCAAGGAGCGTCTGGACGAGCCGTTCAACAACATGGAAGGCCGCTCGGATCTGTACCACTTTGAAGCTGATCACGAGCTCAACGACGACTGGAAAGCGCACTTCGGTTACAGCTGGAACCGCGAAACCTACGACGCCAGCCAAGTTCGCGTGACGGCCATCGACACCAACAAGGGCACGCTGACCCGCAGCATGGACGGCACCCAGAACGCGATCAGCACCGACCGTTTCACCACCGCCAGTCTCGAAGGCAAGGTCAAGGTGCTGGGCATGCAGCATGATCTGGTGTTCGGCGTCGATGACGAGTACCGCAAGATCTACCGCGAGGACTTGATCCGGCAGAAAAGCCTGACCACGTTCAGCTACCTCAATCCGGTGTATGGCCGCGAAGTCGCCGGCACGACCGTCAGCGCCCCCGACAGCGCGCAGACCGATGAACTGCGCAGCGATTCGGTGTTCATGCAGGACTCGATTCACCTCAACGACCAGTGGATTCTGGTCGCCGGCGGGCGCTTCCAGGAATACGACCAGTACGCCGGCAAAGGCGTGCCGTTCAAGGCCAACACCGACAGCAACGGGCAGAAGTGGGTGCCGCGCGCCGGTCTGGTGTATCGCTACACCGATGCCTTGTCGTTTTACGGCAGCTACACCGAATCGTTCAAACCCAACTCGACCATCGCCCCGCTGAGCGGCAGCAGCACCGTGCTCGACGGCAGCATCGCGCCGGAAGAAGCCAAGTCATGGGAGCTGGGTGCGCGCCTGGATCTGCCGGGGCGCGTCACTGGCAACATTGCGTTGTTCGACATCAAAAAACGTAATGTGCTGGTGGCCAATTCCGAAGGCCCGACGACGATCTACAGCGCGGCCGGCGAGGTGCGTTCGCGCGGTCTGGAAATGGACCTGACCGGTCAGTTGAGCGATCACTGGAGCATGATCGGCAGCTACGCCTATACCGATGCCGAAGTGACCGAAGACCCGGACTACAAAGGCAAGCGCCTGCAAAACGTGGCGAAGAATTCCGGCTCGTTGTCGGCGGTGTATGACTTCGGCAGTGTGATCGGTGGTGACCAGTTGCGCGTGGGGGCTGGAGCGCGTTATGTCGGTGAGCGTGCCGGTAATGCGGTGAATGATTTTGATCTGCCGAGCTATACCGTGGCGGATGCGTTTGCCACTTACGACACCAGGGTTGAGGGGCAGAAGGTCAAGTTTCAGCTCAATGTGAAGAACCTGTTTGACCGCACGTATTACACCTCGGCGGCGAGCCGGTTCTTTGTGTCGATGGGGGATTCGCGGCAGGTGTCGCTGTCCAGCACGTTGGAGTTTTAAGGCAAGATCAAAAGCCCCTCACCCTAACCCTCTCCCCGAGGGAGAGGGGACTGACCGTGGGATATTCGAGAGATACACCGACCTGAAAGTAATGCTTGGAATCCATAATCGACTCGATCATTCAGGTCGATGTACAACGCCAGACACCGCGGTCGGCTCCCTCTCTTTGGGGGAGAGGGGACTGACCGGGGGATATTCCTGAGGTACACCGACTTGAACGTGATGCTTTGAATCCATAATCGATTCGGTGTTTCAGGTCGACGTACAGCGCCAGACACCTCGGTCGGCCCCCTCTACCTCTGGGAGAGGGCTGGGGTGAGGGGAGAAGGGCTCAACGCAAAAACGCCTGCCGATACTCTCCCGGCGTCCCGCCCAACACCTGCTTGAACCGATTAGTGAAATGACTCGCGCTGGCAAACCCGCACGCCAGCGCAATCTCACCCAACGGCAACGCCGTCCCGCGCAACAACTCCCGCGCCCGGCTCAAGCGCCGCGCCAGCACGTATTGATGCGGCGGTAAGCCGAAACTCGTCCGGAACATCCGCGCAAAGTGGTATTCCGACAGCGCGCACAACCCGGCCAGTTGCCCCAGGCTGATCGGCTCGGCCAACTGAGTGTCGATGAACTCCACCAATTGCCGCCGCTGGTGTGGCGCCAATCCACCCTTCAACCGCAAACCCTGACGCGCACCCACTTGGCTGAGCAAGGTGTGGCTGATCAATTCATGGGCGAGGCTGCTGGTCAGCAAACGTTCGGCGGGTTCGTCCCAATTCAGCGTCAGCAACCGACGGAAGCATTGCGCCTGTTGCGGATCTTCGAGAAACGTCTGCTCGCGCAATTGCATCTCACGGGGTTCGCGATCAAGCAGCGTGACGCAACCGAGGGCAAATTGTTCGGCGCTGAAATACAGGTGAGCCAAGCGGATATCGCCGTTGATCACCCAGCCTGACTCATGATCGGCCGGCAGGATGCACAACTTGTCCGGCCCGCCTTTTTGACCGGGTTGATCGCGACGGAATGTGCCGGTACCACCGGCGATGTAGCAGGACAGCGTGTGGTGGCTCGGCGCTTCATAGTCCTGCGCATCGTGGTGGTTGGTCCACAAAGCGGCAGACAAGCCGTCGCCTAGCTCGGCGCTGTGCACAAGGCGTGCGTTGGGCGAGCTGTTTAACGCTTGAAAGACTTGCAGGGTATCGATGGCGGCCATGGTCGGTTCTCTTCAACGCCTTGCATCCTACTCCGTAGACGTCGCGCTGCCAGCCTGCCGCCAGACAAAAGCGCAAGAATCTGCAAGCGCACAAGCCTGACCGGACGGACACTCAAGGCCTACCGAGGAGTGTGTGCCATGAACCTGTCGTTGTATTTGTTGACCGTGCTGATTTGGGGCACCACCTGGATTGCCTTGAAATGGCAACTGGGCGTGGTGGCTATTCCGGTGTCGATCGTCTATCGCTTCGGCCTCGCCGCGCTGGTTCTGTTTGCGTTGTTGCTGCTCAGCCGTCGGCTGCAACCGATGAATCGTCGCGGGCACCTCATCTGTGTGGCGCAGGGGTTGTGTCTGTTCTGCGTCAACTTCATGTGCTTCCTGACCGCCAGTCAGTGGATCCCCAGCGGTCTGGTCGCGGTGGTGTTTTCTACCGCAACGCTGTGGAACGCGCTGAATGCGCGGGTGTTCTTTGGCCAGCGCATCGCACGCAATGTGCTGATGGGCGGTGCGCTGGGGCTGTTCGGGTTGGGCATGTTGTTCTGGCCGGAACTGGCCGGGCATCAGGCCAGCCCGCAAACCTTGCTTGGTCTCGGCCTGGCGTTGTGCGGCACCTTGTGTTTCTCGGCGGGCAACATGCTTTCGAGCCTGCAACAGAAGGCCGGTCTCAAACCGCTGACCACCAACGCCTGGGGCATGGCCTATGGCGCGGCGATGCTGTCGGTGTGGTGCCTGGTCAAGGGCATTCCGTTCGACATGGATTGGAGTCCGCGTTATGTCGGTGCGTTGCTGTATTTGGTAATCCCGGGTTCAGTGATCGGTTTCACCGCGTATCTGACGCTGGTCGGACGCATGGGCCCGGAGCGGGCGGCTTACTGCACCGTGCTGTTCCCGATCGTTGCGCTGAACGTCTCGGCATTTGCTGAAGGTTACCAATGGACAGCGCCGGCGCTGGTCGGTCTGGTGTTAGTGATGCTGGGCAACGTACTGGTGTTTCGTAAACCGAAATCGGTGGTGGCGCCGGTACAGGGAAAGTTGGCTTGAAATAAACGAGCGCTGAACTTCAGCGCTCGATTTTCAAGGTGATATAAATCATCACCGGGAAGATGAAATCAACGATATGTCGCGCCCAGTCCTTGGCATTCCATGATTGCGAAGTGTCCATGTCAAACCATTCCACTCCAACTGTTTGCAGGCAGACGTAATAAATGAAAATGGCCGCCAGTATGCCCATGATCGAAAACTTCTTCGCCTCGTGGAATATTTCTGCGGGGGCGTTGATGTTGCGATACAGCTGATAGGTGCCGATCAGGCACAACACGGTATACGTGACTTCCAATGTGATGATGAACCAGTAGATCCGGTGATGAATCATCGGTGATTCAATGGCTCGGTACTTGATGGTTTCACTGGCGGTGGTGGTGTCCATGCTCAGGATGTGCGCCACGTAAGTGTAGTTTGAGTCATAGTCGGTGAAGTTATGGATCATCACCAGCACGCCAAAGAAGCTGATGTAAGCCATTAATATGACTTTGCTGTAACGGATAAGTTTGTCGGTTGTCAGGGCGTTCAAGGTTTTTGCTCTCCATAGCGCTTGTCGATAATTCGATGGCCAGGCAGAGCTTATAATGCTGTTGTTTAATTTTGTTTGTTGTTCGATTTCAAATTGTGTATTGGCGTAACTAACGGGCAAGTGCAGTGGTGCACTTGCCCGTATTCTTTTATCCGCGCCAGACTTGCGGGTTGACCAGATCCTGCGGACGTTCGCCGAGCAGGGCGCTGCGCAGGTTGGCCAGTGCACGATTGGCCATGGCTTCGCGGGTTTCATTCGTCGCCGAGCCGATGTGCGGCAGGGTCACGGCGTTACTCAACTGGAACAGCGGCGATTCGGCCAGCGGTTCTTTTTCGTAAACGTCGAGGCCGGCACCACGAATGCGCTTGTTCTGCAGGGCTTCGATCAGGGCCGGTTCATCGACCACCGGGCCACGAGAGATGTTCACCAGGATGGCGTCCGGTTTCATCAGGGCCAGTTCGCGATGGCTGATCAGGTGGCGGGTCTTGTCGCTGAGCGGCACCACCAGGCAGACGAAATCGGCTTCGGCGAGCAGTTGATCGAGGCTGCGAAATTGCGCGCCGAGTTCTTGTTCCAGGTCGGTCTTGCGGCTGTTGCCGCTGTAGATGATCGGCATGTTGAAACCGAAGCGGCCACGGCGGGCGACGGCGGCGCCGATGTTGCCCATGCCGACGATGCCGAGGGTTTTGCCGTGGACGTCGCAGCCGAACAGCGGGGCGCCGACGCTGGCTTGCCATTGCCCGGCCTTGGTCCAGGCGTCGAGTTCGGCGACGCGGCGGGCGCTGCTCATGATCAGGGTGAAGGCGAGGTCGGCGGTGCTTTCGGTGAGCACATCCGGGGTGTTGGTGAGCATGATTCCGCGTTGGTTGAAGTAGTCGAGGTCGTAGTTGTCGTAGCCGACGGAGACGCTGGAGACTACTTCGAGTTTTGTCGCGGTTTCGAGTTGGGCCTGGCCGAGTTTGCGGCCGACGCCGATGAGGCCGTGGGCGTGGGGCAGGGCTTCGTTGAATTGGGCGTTGATGTCGCCGGCTTTTGGGTTGGGGACGATGACGTCGAACTCTTGCTGCAGGCGTTCGATCATGGGCGGGGTTATGCGGCTGAAGGCCAGGACAGTTTTTTTCATCGTTTTTGGCTCTTGTTCGGGCTTGATACCAAGCACGCTAACATTTCTGGCTTGGGGTTGTCTTGGCGGCTTGTGCGCCGATCTGCCTCTCGGGCTTTTGGGCCAATCTACGGTTTTTCGGGGGGCGGCTCCGTGTTCATCCCGAGTCTCTCCTAGTGTTGCTGTTCTAAACGTGCGCTGAACTTTTGATGACTTCGCTTATAACAAAAAAGATCGTCGATAAAGGCTTTTATTGCGAATAGATCTCTAAGACTGTCAGTTCTGACAGGTGCGGGTAAAACATAATAATGGCAGTCTTTTATTTCGTATTTTCCGCGACAGTCAACTTTGATAAAAGGACTTCTCATGAAAAATGAATTTTTTCTGTTTTCAAACAAACAGAAAAATGTGAGCGGTACGGCCAATGTTCTCATTGATAGTCTTGCACCTTTCAACGGCGTGGTTGAAACCTTCGCAACGAATGGTGAGGAAGTTTACGTTAATGCACGTCAGCAATTTGATGTCACGCGATCAGGGTCTCTGACGTTCAGGTTTAAGGCTGATATCACTAATGGTAAGCATGATTATGAGGCTGATTCAGGGCTGTCTATTTTTTATAGTTTGGTCGAAAAGTCCGATGACTGGACAAAAATCACGCCGTATCCGGCTGTTTATGGCAGTGGAGCTGTAACTGTGAGTTTCGACTATGCTAAAGGTACATTGGCAGTGGGGTTTGACTTGGAAGTTCAAAACCATTCAACAGAGCCAAAGTTAAAAGCGATTGGTGCATTCAGAGATGTTTCAGGTCTTGAGCATGTTAAGAAATAACACGACTCTATTTTTATTCAATCAATGTTTTTTTGAGCGATCGCCGTCCATCGGGACGTCCACGTTTATCGATAGATGTGGACGTCCCGCGCTGGACTCAGGCTGCTCCTAAGGATTAGCGATGCGTGGCGGGCAGTGTCACTTCCACATTATCCAGCACGCGATTCACCGCCAGTTCGGCGAGCATGATGATCTGCTGAATCGCCAGAATCGTGCGCCGTTGCGGCAGGTCGATGTAGGCGGCGATGTCGCTGGTCATGAGGCTGGCCTGGGCCAGTGATTCGCAGGCGTGGACCAGCAGGCTTTCGCTGTCCTGTTCCGGGGCGACCTGGAACATGGTGCTGGGTTTGTGGAAACGCAGGGTGAGTGCGTTGGGTTTGAGGTAGTGGTCGAGGGCGCGGTCGGCGGCTTCGTGGAATTTCTTTGAACCGGGGAATTCGTAGGGGGTGGTGTTCTCCGCTTCGGGCGGATTGGGGCTGTGTTTGATCATGGCAAATATCCTTTTAAGAAAATGGAGCTGCCATGTTTCGTTTTCCAGGCGAAAGGGGTGGCAGCTGTACGCGGACTGGAAAAACCGGCAAAGGATCAAACCCGGCAGACCCGAAGGTCTCCCACGTACAGCCGCCATAACAAAACTTCGGCGCCGAAAAAGCGCGGCATTATGTCATGTGCTGTGATCCTGCGGGTTTTCCAGACCCGGTCGCTGATGCGTCAGCGACACCCAAATCCTAGCCACCGCACTTCCGACGGACAACCGTCAAAACCTGTCGGAAAGATCCACGAAATCCCCGTTTCTGTAGGCTCGGCCGTAGGCTGCGATTAAACATCAAGATCAAAAGATCGCAGCCTGCGGCAGCTCCCACAGGGTTCGTGGTGTGTTGAAAATCAGTTAGCGACGCGCACGCCGGCAAGGCTGCCGCTTAATTCGTAAGCCGCCAATTCCGCCTGATGCGCCGCCAAAATCTCCGGCAACGACCCGCGCAAATACTCAACCCACGTCTTGATCTTCGCATCCAGATATTGCCGCGACGGGTAGATCGCATACAGGTTCAGCTCTTGCGAGCGGTAGTTCGGCATCACCCGCACCAGCGTGCCGTTGCGCAAGCCTTCGATCGCCGCATACACCGGCAACACGCCCACGCCCATGCCGCTGGTGATCGCGGTTTTCATCGCGTCGGCGGAGTTCACCAGAAACGGCGAGCTGTTGATGGTGACCATTTCCTGGCCTTCCGGGCCGTCGAAGGCCCATTTTTCCAGGGGGATCACCGGGCTGACCAAGCGCAGGCAGGCATGGTTGAGCAGGTCGCTGGGCTTTTGCGCGGCGCCGTTGGCTTTCACGTAGGCGGGGGATGCGCAGACGATGCTGTAGGTGATGCCAAGGCGTTGCGAGACAAAACCCGAGTCCGGCAATTCGCTGGCGAGCACGATGGACACGTCGTAGCCCTCGTCGAGCAGGTCCGGCACGCGGTTGGCCAGGGTCAGGTCGAAGGTGACGTCCGGGTGGGTCTTGCGGTAGCGGGCGATGGCGTCGATGACGAAGTGCTGGCCGATGCCGGTCATGGTGTGCACTTTCAGTTGCCCGGCCGGGCGCGCGTGGGCGTCGCTGGCTTCGGCTTCGGCCTCTTCGACATAGGCCAGGATCTGCTCGCAGCGCAGCAGGTAGCGTTTGCCCGCTTCGGTCAGGGCAATGCGCCGCGTGGTGCGGTTGAGCAAGCGGGTTTGCAGGTGGGCTTCCAGGTTGGAGACCGCGCGCGAGACGTTGGCGGTGGTGGTGTCGAGTTGCACGGCGGCGGCGGTGAAGCTGCCGGCTTCGGCGACACAACTGAAGGCGCGCATGTTTTGCAAAGTGTCCATGGGGTGCTCTCAAGGGAGATGGCAAATTGTGACACGAAGTTTCAGGGGCGAGACCCCCGACCAAGGGATTATCTCGTTAACCGTAACAAAGATTCACAGAAATCCCAGCTTATCGCCGTACAGGGCGTTCCATAGAATTGCGCCGATCCAATGGAGGAGCTGCCGCAGGCTGCGATCTTTTGATTTTGTTTTAAGGGAATCAAGGTCAACAGATCGCAGCCTGCGGCAGCTCCTACAGCAAACAAGCCCCGCCTTATCCTCTTCTCAGGAATTCGCAGCTGTGCCGCGTCGCATCAACAGAGCGCTTTTGCCGCTCAGTGTTCTGGCTTTTACCCTGGGTCTTGGCGGCTGCATCTCAACGGACGGAATTGCCCCACAGGGCATGGCAATGGAAGCCAATACGCTGGCCACCGACGACGCTATCGCCCACGCTGCCCGTGACGCTAACTGGCCCACCGCGCAATGGTGGCAAGCCTACGGCGACCCGCAACTCAATCGCTGGATTGACCTCGCCGTGAAGGGCAGCCCGAGCATGGCCATGGCCGCCGCGCGAGTGCGACAGGCCAAAGCCATGGCCGGCGTCGCCGAGGCGGCCGAGTCGTTGCAGATCAATGGCGAGTCGACACTCAAGCGCCATAACTGGCCGACCGATCAGTTCTACGGCCCGGGCGATCTGGCCAACACCACGACCTGGGACAACAACGCCGCGCTGGGTTTCAGCTACGCCCTCGACCTCTGGGGCCGAGAAAGCAATGCCAGTGAGCGGGCGGTGGATCTGGCGCACATGAGCGCCGCTGAGGCGCGATTGGCGCAGCTCGAATTGCAGAACAACATCGTCCGCGCCTACATCGAACTGTCGCTGCATTACGCCCAGCGCGACATCGTCGCGGCGACGCTCAAGCAGCAGCAACAGATTCTCGATCTGGCACAGAAGCGTTTGAACGGCGGGATCGGCACGCATTTCGAAGTCAGTCAGGCGGAAACGCCGCTGCCGGAAACCCATCGGCAAATCGATGCGCTGGATGAGGAAATTGCCCTCAGTCGCAATCAACTTGCAGCGCTGGCGGGGAAAGGGCCGGGGGAGGGCGCGCAGTTGCAGCGTCCGACCCTGTCCCTTGGTGCTGCGTTGAAACTGCCGTCGGCATTGCCAGCCGAGCTGCTCGGTCAGCGTCCGGACGTGGTCGCCAGTCGCTGGCAAGTGGCGGCGCAGGCGCGCGGGATTGATGTCGCGCATGCCGGGTTTTATCCCAACGTCGATCTGGTCGGCAGCCTCGGCTACATGGCCACCGGCGGTGGCGCGCTGGAGTTTTTGACCGGCAAGAAACTCAACTACAACGTCGGCCCGGCGATCTCATTGCCAATCTTCGACGGTGGTCGATTGCGCTCAGAGCTGGGTGAAGCCTCCGCCGGTTACGACATCGCTGTCGCGCATTACAACCAGACGCTGGTGAATGCGCTGAAGAATATCTCCGACCAGTTGATCCGCCGCGAGTCGATGGACAAACAGCAAGGTTTTGCCGCCGAGTCGGTGGCCACGGCGCAGAAGACCTACGACATCGCGATGATCGCGTATCAGCGCGGCCTCACCGATTACCTCAACGTGCTCAATGCGCAGACGTTGCTGTTCAAGCAGCAGCAGGTGCAGCAGCAGGTGCAGGCGGCGCGATTGAGTGCGCATGCCGAGTTGGTAACTGCGCTGGGCGGTGGCCTCGGCGCTGGCAACGATGTGCCGACTGCCGAGAAAACCCAGGCCCCGAAAACCCCGATGCTCCTGCGTTGAACACACAACCCATTGTAGGAGTGAGCCTGCTCGCGATGAGGGCCTGTCAGTCTGCATTTATGTTGGCTGACACACCGCTATCGCGAGCAGGCTCACTCCTACAGGGACCGCGTCTTGCCTGAATCCATGAGCACAATTAAATGACTCCCTTGCCCGCAGCTCTGCGCTGGCTCTACTCCCTGGAATGGCGCCGTGGTTTTTTCGACTGGGCGCGCAGCGATGGCGTGACCTGGGTCTACATCTTCAAGGTGCTGATCGCGGCATTCCTCACCCTGTGGCTGGCCATGCGCCTGGAATTGCCGCAGCCGCGCACGGCGATGATCACCGTGTTCATCGTCATGCAGCCGCAGAGCGGCCAGGTGTTCGCCAAGAGTTTCTATCGCTTCCTCGGCACGCTGGCCGGGTCGGCGATGATGGTCACGCTGATTGCGTTATTTGCGCAGAACACTGAGCTGTTCCTCGGCTCGCTGGCGATCTGGGTCGGCATCTGCTCGGCCGGTGCCGCGCGTTGCCGCAACTTCCGTGCTTACGGTTTTGTCCTCGCTGGCTATACAGCCGCGATGGTCGGGCTGCCGGCGCTGGCGCACCCGGATGGAGCGTTCATGGCGGCGGTGTGGCGGGTGCTGGAGATCTCGCTAGGGATTCTCTGCTCGACTCTGGTCAGCGCCGCGATCCTGCCGCAAACCGCCAGCGCCGCCATGCGCAACGCCTTGTATCAGCGCTTCGGCGTGTTCGCGCTGTTCGTCACCGATGGCCTGCGCGGACGCAGCAAGGCCGAGTCTTTCGAGGCGAGCAATGTGCGCTTCATTGCTGAGGCCGTGGGGCTGGAAGGGCTGCGCAGCGTGACCGTATTCGAAGACCCGCACATGCGTCGGCGCAACGGCCGACTGAGCCGTTTGAACAGCGAATTCATGGGCATCACCACACGTTTTAACGCCTTGCATCAGTTGCTTGAACGCTTGCGTGGCAATGGCGAAGAACATGTGGTCGCGGCGATCAGACCGGGCCTGCAGGATCTCGCCGAAGTGCTCGATGGCTTCAGCGGCCGCGCTCTGACCAGCCCTGATGCCGCCCGTTTGGCGACGGCATTGGCATCCTACAAGGAAGGCCTGCCGTCACGCGTGCGAAGCTTGCGCGCCATCTTCCAGGAAACCGATCCGAGCGACGCCGAACAACTGGATTTCCACACCGCGTACGAATTGCTCTATCGCTTCGTCGATGATTTGCACAGTTATGCACAGACCCACGCATCCTTGGCCGATCACCGCCACGAACGCGAGCGCTGGGACGAGCCGTTCACCCCGCAAACCAATTGGTGGGCAGCCGCTGCGTCGGGCATTCGCGCTTCGTTCATTCTCATCGTGCTGGGCAGTTATTGGGTCGCTACCGCTTGGCCAAGCGGCGCGACGATGACCCTGATTGCGGCCGCCACCGTGGGCCTCTCCGCCGCCACACCGAACCCGAAACGCATGGCATTCCAAATGGCTTGCGGCACCTTCCTCGGCGCCCTGATCGGCTTCGTCGAGATGTTTTTCATCTTCCCGTGGATCGATGGCTTTCCGTTGCTGTGCGTGATGCTCGCACCGGTAATCGTGCTCGGTTCGTTCCTCACCTCGCGCCCGCAATACGCCGGGGTCGGCCTCGGTCTGCTGATCTTCTTCAGCACCGGATCGGTGCCGGACAACCTGACCATTTACAACCCGTACACCTTTATCAACGACTACATCGCCATGGTCATGGGCATGCTGGTCTGTGCCGCTGCCGGGGCGATTATTCTGCCGCCGAACAGTCGCTGGCTGTGGAAGCGTCTGGAGCAGGATCTGCGCGGCCAAGTGGTCTACGCGATCAGCGGCAAACTCAAAGGCCTGGCGTCGAGTTTCGAGAGCCGCACACGTGATCTCTTGCATCAGGCTTATGGCCTCGCGGCCGGTCAGCCGAAGGTGCAGAAGAACCTGCTGCGCTGGATGTTCGTGGTCCTGGAAGTCGGCCACGCGATCATCGAGCTGCGCAAGGAGCAGGCGATTTTGCCGGTGCACCCGGCCTATGCCGAATCGCAGCCGTGGCGCCAGGCGATCCGCGTGATGGGCCGCGCGCTGGTGCGGCTGTTTCTGCAACCGAACGGTAGCAATCTCGAACGTGCGCTGGTGGCGGTCGACCACGCAATCAGTCGCGTAGCGGCCACTGACGAACCGTTCGCCCCACACTTCGATACCTCGGCGTTGCGTCGGGTGAAGAGCTATCTGCACTTCATCCGCACTTCGCTGCTCGACCCGCAATCACCGCTCGCTGCCTACGCCATCGCCAAGCCCGAAGGACTTGCCCATGCCTCGTGAAATCGCCTTCCACGGCGTGTACATGCCGACCATGACCCTGATGTTTTTCATCGCTGCGGCACTGGCCTGGGCGGTGGATCGTTTTTTGTCCGGGTTCGATCTGTACCGCTTTTTCTGGCACCCGGCGCTGCTGCGTCTGAGTCTGTTTACCTGTCTGTTCGGCGCCATGGCGCTGACTGTCTACCGTTGAGAACGATCTGATGAAAAAGTTTTTCAGCCTGCTCGCGACCCTGCTGGTGCTGGCCCTGGCGCTGTGGATCGGCCGCACGTTGTGGGAGCACTACATGAACACGCCGTGGACCCGCGACGGCCGGGTTCGCGCCGATATCATCAACGTCGCAGCCGACGTCACTGGCGAAGTGATCGATGTGCCGGTGCGCGACAACCAACTGGTGAAGAAGGGCGATTTGCTGATGCAGATCGACCCCGAGCATTACCGCATCGCAGTGAAACAGGCGCAGTCGCTGGTCGCCTCGCGCAAGTCGACGTGGGAGATGCGCAAGGTCAACGCCCATCGCCGCGCCGATCTGGACAACCTGGTGATCTCCAAGGAAAACCGCGACGACGCCAGCAACATCGCCGACGCCGCACTGGCCGATTATCAACATGCGCAAGCGCAACTGGAAGCGGCCGAACTCAACCTGAAACGCACCGAAGTGCGTGCGGCCGTCGACGGCTACGTGACCAACCTCAACGTGCATCGCGGTGATTACGCGCGTATCGGCGAGGCGAAAATGGCCGTGGTCGACATGAATTCGTTCTGGGTTTACGGCTTCTTCGAAGAGACCAAACTGCCTCACGTGAAAGTGGGCGACAAGGCCGATATGCAGTTGATGAGCGGCGAAGTCTTGAAGGGCCACGTGGAGAGCATCTCGCGCGGCATTTATGACCGCGACAACCCGGAAAGCCGCGAGCTGATCGCCGATGTGAACCCGACGTTCAACTGGGTGCGCCTGGCGCAGCGGGTGCCGGTGCGCATTCACATTGATGAAGTGCCGGAGGGTGTTTTGTTGGCGGCGGGGATTACTTGTACGGTTGTGGTGAGTCAGAGCGCTGTGGATAACTGATGGATCGAGTCGTCTGCATCGCGAGCAGGCTCACTCCTACACTGGATCTGTATCACACCGAAGATCCACTGTAGGAGCGAGCCTGCTCGCGATCGGGGTTATCGGTAGAACGTTTTGACCACCCGCAGTCCGGACTCGATGGTCTCATCGACGGTTAACCGTTTGTCTTCAATGAGGGTGACAATCCGCTGGTCATTGGCAATGTTTGCGTCAGGTTTTTTCAACTGAGCGGCGCGATTGATCACGATGTAAATCAATACATGATCACGGTTCCTGATGAATGGCAGGTCCATGGCATCGCCGATCGACTGACTCATGTAGGCATAACGCTCGGCGGACGTCAGACCCTTGAAGGTATCCGGATAATCCTGATAGATCTGGGCGGAGTAGCGGGCGACGTCCTCTGCTCGTTCTTCTGCGGCCAATGCCGCCTTGCTGGCGACCTGAGGGACGAGGTCGTTGTAGCGTTTGTCAGCCTCGGCAACCTGGCTCGGGGTCATCCGGGTTTTGAGTGTGGTGCCGATGGCGGCGTCCTCAGTATCGATGAGGAATTTGCTCCACGCGTAAGCTTCGGGCAGGTTGTCCTGTTTTTCGTACTGCTTGATCAGTTCCTTCTGGGCATCCGGATAACCGTGTTGCGATGAGCGCAGCAGCCAGCGCATGGCAAGTTTGGCATCTTTTTTCGCCCCGAGAGTGCCGGAACTGTACATATCGTACATGCCGTACTCCGCGCACCAGTCATTTTGCTTTGCCGCATAACCTGTGTAGTTGAAGACCAGGTCTTTGTTTTTGCTCAGGTCGCCGGACTGCATCACCATTCTGGACAGGTAGCAAAACGCCCGAGGGTGTTTCGGCGCTGCCATGACCAGGCAAGTTTGGGCGACATCGCGTGATCCGTCTTCGAACATCAGCAAACCTGTGCCAAACACAATGTCGCTGTCCATCTGCGGATTGCAGTATTCGTTTTCGGTGACGGCTGGCAAGAGCGCTTGCGCGGTCAATTTCGGCAGGGTGTCGTTGAGGGGCACTTCTTGAGTCGAACAGCCCGCCAGCCATGCGAGCAATGCCACAGGCAATACGTTGAGAACTTTCAAAAGTTGGTCCTGATCTGAAGTGAAGCGAACGCAGGGCGGCGTCAGGCAGACAAACAAAGCAGCGACGTTTCCGCAAAGAAAGGCCGGGGGAGGGGGATATCGGTGTTCAGCAATTCCCTTGCTTCGGTGCGTGCGCCAGCGATTCCATACGCTATCCGGTTCACTTGAAGCATTGGCTGCTTCAAGTGCGGCGCATTCTACGTTGATCGGCTGATTTGGCAATTTCACCGAAGTGAATCAGAGCTTCCCGCGCAGCCCGAAGCGCCTCATCAACGTCGACTCCAGCAAACCTTTCGGCAACAACGCCGCCAACAACGGCAACGCCCGGCTGCCATTGCCGATGCGGATCAACCTGGACGGTTTGTTCTGTTGCACGGCTTTCAGCAGCTCAGCAGCAAACTCCCTGGCCGGCGTCGGCTTGTCCTGCGACGCCTTGGCCCGCGCGCGAATGCCCTCACGCAGCGGAAACCATGGTGATTGTTCATTGATCAACTGCTCGGCTTCATGCCCGGCATTTTTGGCAAAACTCGATTGAATCGCCCCCGGCTGCACTTCCATCACGCGAATACCGAACGGTGCCAGCTCCATGCGCAAGGCATCGCTCAACGCATGCACTGCCGCCTTCGATGCGCAATAGGCACCAGCGAACGGTGTGACCAAAACCCCGGACACACTGCCGATATTCACCACCAGTCCCTTGGCCCGGCGCAATACAGGAAACAGTGCGCGGGTGACGCCGACGATCGAAAACACATTGGTTTCGAACTGGCGCTGCATGGCCGCCACACCGCCATCGAGCAGCGGCCCCATGGCGCCGTACCCCGCGTTGTTGATCAGCACATCGAGGCCGCCGTGTTGCTGGTTGATCCGCTCACCAAGTTGCTCCAGCGCCGCATTGTCGTTGACGTCGAGTTGCACGGCGGTGAACCCGGCTGATGCCAGCAACGCCACGTCTTCAGCCTTGCGCGCACTGGCCCAGACTTCGAAACCGGCGGCTTTGAACGCATCGGCGAGGGCGCGGCCGATGCCGCTGGAACAACCGGTAATCAACGCAACGGGCATGGCGCATTCCTTGTGCAAATAGAGTGGGGAAGGGGATCAGTCGGAGAAACTACCCTGCAAGCGCTCGGCGCGAAACTCCAGGGTTTGCGGGCGATAACCGGAGCGCAGCGGCGGCATGGGCAGGCAGTCTTCCCATTCGCCGCCGGCCTGCAGTTCGCCGGGGCCGCGATAGCGCGGGGCGGTGTATTGGTTGTCGGCCAGATTGACCGTGTCGCCCGGCGCATAGGCTGCGATGCGCCAGCGCAGTTCGGTCAGGGGCACGTCGTTGGCGTTTTTCATTTTCAGTTGCAGCGGACGATCGGCCGGGCATTGTTCCGGGGCGTAAGCGATACGCATCTCAAGACGCGCCAGTTGCTTGACCTCGCGGTTGTCCAGCCACACCACCCACATGGCCACAAAACCCAGGCCAATCGCCGCCGCCACTGAAACCGGCAAGGCCTTGGCCGGGTAGCGCAACAGCAGGATCAACCAGGTGATGACCAGCAGAATGCCGATGAACATGCGCACAACCTCGACGAGAGAGAGGGTCATCCTACCTAAGCGTAGGTGAGGTTGGCGATGGGCATCGGGACTTGCGGTGTCTGACCGAGCCTCTTCGCGAGCAGGCTCGCTCCCACAGGGGAATGCATTTCAAGTGT
>NZ_JBSVXS010000059.1:0-34308 GCF_054070155.1 Pseudomonas sp. SDT291_1_S447 | reverse complement strand
GAGGTCACCTGTAGGAGCTGCCGAAGGCTGCGATCTTTTGATCTTGCTGTTTCAGCTCAGCGCTTTTTCAATCGCATGAACAATGGTCGGATCATCCGGTGCCGTGCGCGGAGAGAACCGGGCCAGCACCCGGCCGTCCTTGCCGAGCAGGAACTTCTCGAAATTCCAGGTGATGTCACCGGGAAACTCCGCGCCCTCGCCCGCCAGCAGACGGTAGAGCTGATGACGATCATGACCGTTGACTTCGAGCTTGCTCGACAACGGAAACGTCACGCCATAGTTGAGGCTACAGAAATCCTGAATTTCCTGTTCGCTGCCAGGTTCCTGGCCGGCAAACTGGTTGCACGGCAGGCCCAGCACACTGAAGCCTTTGCCTTTGAATTGCTGATAGAGGTTTTCCAGCGCCGCGTACTGTGGGGTCAAGCCGCATTTGGAGGCGACGTTGACCACCAGCACGACTTGGCCCTTGAACGGCGCCAGCGGTAGCTCCTGACCATCCAGGGCTGTCAACTTAAGGTCGTGAAAAGCACTCATGACGAACTCCAAGATTCCCGTGTTCTACTCGAAACAGCCACTTGGCGAAGTCACCAAGGACAGCCGCGGACTAAAAAGGCGCCCGCAGGCGCCTCTCCAGTACTCGAAGCTTAGCGCAGAAAATCAGTGGTGATGGCCACCTTCGCCATGGACGTGGCCATGAGCGACTTCTTCCTGGCTGGCGTCACGGATGTCAACGATCTTCACTTTGAAGTTCAGGCGCTGACCGGCCAGTGGGTGGTTGCCGTCGACTGTTACGTCGTCGCCGTCGAGGTCACGGATGGTGACGATTTGCATCTGGCCGTCCGGCGCCGAAGCGTGGAACTGCATGCCGACTTCCAGCTCGTCAACGCCTTCGAACATGCTGCGGCTCAGAGTGCTGACCAGCTCAGCGGCGTATTCGCCGTAAGCGTCTTCCGGTTCAACGGAAACTTCCAGCTCGTCACCAACAGCTTTGCCTTCCAGAGCTTTTTCCAGGCCCGGGATGATGTTGCCTGCGCCTTGCAGGTAGACCAGCGGAGCGCCGCCGGCGGAGCTGTCGATGACCTCACCAGCGTCGTTGGTCAGGGTATAGTCGATGGAGACAGCCTTATTGGCGGCGATCAGCATGGGGCGAGACCTTTTGCATAAGAATATAGAAAGGCCAAGTTTAGCGAAGCAATCGCGCGAAAGCGAACACAACCCGGACAAACGGGTTTCGACGATCGCAGGCTTTCATCAGGACGAGGACGGTCACTGGGTCGTCGAGCTTTCCTGTGGTCACACCCAGCACCTGCGCCATCAGCCGCCCTGGCAATCGCGCGCCTGGGTGCTGGACCCGGCGCAACGTATTGAAAAAATAGGCCAACCCTTTGCCTGCGGTTGGTGCGCACAAGGCTCGGTTAGCGATAACCTTGGCGACTGAATTTCGGCAGATTGTCAGTAAAAGATGATCGCCATTGCCATGCACCCTTAGAGAATTCGCATGCAAACTTTTTTTATCGCACCCACCGATTTTGGCGTGGGTCTGACCTCCATCAGCCTCGGGCTGGTGCGCACGCTTGAGCGCGCCGGCCTCAAAGTCGGTTTCTTCAAACCGATTGCCCAGCCGCACCCGGGCGACACCGGCCCTGAGCGTTCCACCGAACTGGTGGCGCGCACCCACGGCCTGAAACCGCCGCAACCACTGGGCCTTGCCCACGTTGAGCGGATGCTCGGCGACGGTCAGCTTGATGAGCTGCTCGAAGAAATCATCGCCCTCTATCAGCAAGCCGCCATCGGCAAGGACGTGCTGGTCGTTGAAGGCATGGTCCCGACCCGCAGCGCCAGCTACGCCGCGCGGGTCAATCTGCACCTGGCCAAGAGCCTCGATGCTGAAGTGATTCTGGTCTCGGCGCCGGAAAACGAAGTGCTCGCCGAACTCTCCGGCCGCGTCGAGTTGCAGGCGCAATTGTTCGGCGGGCCGAAAGACCCGAAAGTCCTCGGGGTGATCCTCAACAAGGTCAAGACTGAAGAGAGCATGGACGCCTTCGCCGCGCGTCTGAAGGAGCATTCGCCGTTGCTGCGCAGCGGTGATTTCCGCCTGCTCGGCTGCATTCCCTATCAGCCGGAACTCAACGCGCCGCGTACCCGCGACGTCGCCGACCTGATGGGCGCGCAAGTGCTCAATGCCGGTGACTACGAAACCCGGCGGATGACCAAAATCATCATTTGCGCACGGACCATGCGCAACACCGTCGAACTGCTCAAGCCCGGCGTGTTGGTAGTGACCCCGGGCGATCGCGACGACATCATCCTCGCCGTCAGCCTCGCCGCGATCAACGGCGTGCCGCTGGCCGGCCTGCTGCTGACCAGCGACACCTTGCCCGATCCGCGCATCATGGACCTGTGCCGCGGCGCGTTGCAGGCCGGTTTGCCGGTGTTGTCGGTGAGCACCGGTTCCTACGACACCGCCAACCTGCTCAACGGTTTGAACAAGGAAATCCCCATTGATGACCGTGAGCGCGCGGAGATCATCACCGATTTCGTCGCCAGCCATCTCGACGCCAAATGGCTGCACCAGCGCTGTGGCACGCCACGGGAAATGCGCCTGTCGCCAGCAGTATTCCGCTATCAGTTGATCCAGCGTGCACAAGCGGCGAACAAGCGCATCGTCCTGCCTGAAGGCAGTGAGCCGTTCACCGTGCAAGCGGCGGCGATCTGTCAGGAACGCGGGATAGCCCGTTGCGTGTTGTTGGCGAAACCGGAAGACGTCGAAGCCGTCGCCCGCGCTCAAGGCATCGTCCTGCCGCCGGGGCTGGAGATTCTTGATCCCGATCTGATCCGCGAGCGCTACGTCGAGCCGATGGTCGCTCTGCGCAAAACCAAAAGCCTCAACGCGCCAATGGCCGAGCAGCAGCTGGAAGATACCGTGGTGATCGGCACCATGATGCTCGCACTGGATGAAGTCGACGGCCTGGTATCGGGCGTGATCAACACCACCGCCAACACCATCCGCCCGGCGCTGCAGCTGATCAAGACTGCGCCGGGCTGCACGCTGGTGTCGTCGGTGTTCTTCATGCTGTTCCCGGAAGAAGTGCTGGTGTACGGCGACTGCGTGATGAACCCGCACCCGAGTGCCACCGAACTGGCCGAGATTGCCCTGCAAAGCGCCGACTCGGCGGCCGCGTTCGGCATCACTCCGCGCGTGGCAATGATCAGTTACTCCAGCGGCGAATCGGCCACTGGCGAAGAGGTTGAGAAAGTCCGCGAGGCCACCCTGCTCGCTCACGAACAACAGCACTCGCTGCTGATCGACGGCCCGTTGCAATACGACGCCGCTGCCAACGCCGAAGTCGCCCGGCAACTGGCGCCGAACAGCCAGGTGGCCGGTCGCGCCACCGTGTTTGTGTTCCCGGATCTGAACACCGGCAACACCACGCACAAAGCCGTGCAACGCAGCGCTGATTGCGTCAGCCTCGGCCCAATGCTGCAAGGCCTGCGCAAACCGGTGAATGACTTGCCGCGCGGCGCGCAAGTCGATGACATCGTCTACACCATCGCCCTCACCGCGATTCAAGCCGCCAACCGACCTATGGATGTGTAAATGCTGGACTTTCTACCTGCACCGTTGCGCGGCGTGATCGCCTCGCTGCTGTTGGCACTCAATACGATTCTGCTGTGCTCGTTTCTGTTCTGCGTGGCGCTGATCAAAGTGCTGCCGTTCGACCTCGCCCGACGCGCATCACTGTGGTTGATGAGCCACACCCATGAAGCATGGATCAGCAATAACAAGGGCTGGATGAACCTGGTGCGCCGTACCCGCTGGCACCTCAGCGGCCTGCAAGGCCTCGACTATCAGCACTCGTACCTGATCACTAGCAACCATCAGAGCTGGGTCGATATTCTGGTGCTGCAATACGTGCTCAACCGTCGGATTCAGCCGTTGAAATTCTTCCTCAAGCAGGAACTGATCTGGGTGCCGGTGATCGGTCTGGCGTGGTGGGCGCTCGGTTTTCCGTTCATGAAGCGTTACTCCAAGGCGTACCTGGCCAAGCACCCGGAGAAGAAAGGCAAAGACCTGGAAACCACGCGCAAGACCTGCGCGAAGTTTCGCAATAATCCGGTGGGGATTTTCAACTTCGTCGAAGGCACGCGGTTCACTGAAGGCAAGCATGCGCAGCAGCAATCGCCGTTCAAGTACCTGCTCAAGCCCAAGGCTGGTGGCATTGCCTTTGTACTGGATGCGATGGGTGAACAACTGGAGTCGATCGTCAACGTGACGATTCACTACCCGGCCGGGCGTCCGGGGTTCTGGGATTTGCTCTGCGGCAATGTGCGCGACGTGGTGGTGCACTTTGAAGAGCTGAAGATTCCGCAGCAGTTCATTGGCAAGAACTACGATCAGGACGGCGAATATCGCCTGCAGTTTCAGGGCTGGATCAACCAGCTGTGGCTGGACAAGGATGCGCTGTTGGAACAGATGCACCGCGAATATCCAGCGAAGTCTTGAGGCGTCTGTTCCGGCCTCATCGCTGGCAAGCCAGCTCCCACAGGTTTCTCTGCGTTACACAATATTTGTGTGCGCTGAAAATCCCTGTGGGAGCTGGCTTGCCAGCGATAGCAATATCAAGGCAACAAAAAACCCGCCGATGATCTCTCATCAGCGGGTTTTGTTTTTCAGGCTAACGCTTAGATCGCGCCACGCTGACGCAGCAGATCCAGCACTTGCTTGACGCTTTCTTCCAGACTCAGCGTCTGCGTGTCGATCACCAGATCGGCATCCAGCGGCACGTCGTACGGGAAGGATTCGCCCGGGATGTTGTCGCCAGCGGCGGCATACAGACCTTGCGGATCACGCTCGGCGCAGACAGCCGGCGAGGCCTGCACGTAGACCGTCAGCAGACGATCCTTGCCGATCAGGTCCCTGGCCTGCTCGCGACCTTCGGCGCTAGGCGCAACGAACGCAGCCAGGGTCAGCAGGCCGGCTTCGTTGAACTGACGCGCGACGTGCGCGGCACGACGCCAGTTCTCGGTACGCCCGGCACGATCCTGTGGCAGACCTTTGTTGAGGTCGTGACGCAGGTTCTGGCCATCCAGCACAAACACCGCACGGCCCAGGTCGAACAGCTTGCGCTCGACCGCATAAGCCAACGTACTTTTGCCGGCGCCCGACAGGCCGCTAAACAGCACGGTGGCCGGTTGCTGGCCGAAACGCTGAGCGCGCTCTTCAGTGGCAACGTGTGCCAGTTTGCCGTGGTGCGTGGCAGTGCCATGGGTCACTGGCTGGGCGACGATCATGCCGGCGCCAACGGTGCCGTTGGTCAAACGGTCAATGACGATGAACGCGCCGGTGGTGCGGTTGCTCTCGTAACCGTCGAGGGCGATCGGCGCGTCGAGCGCGATCTTCACCTTGCCGATTTCGTTAAGCTGCAACGCGCTCGCCGGGCCTTCTTCGAGGGTGTTCACATCGACCTTGTTGACGATACTGGCGATCGAGCCCGGCACGTAACTGGTGGCGCGTTTGATGTCGTATTTCTTGCCCGGCAGCATCGGCTCTTCAGCCATCCACACCAGCATCGCTTCGAAGCTGTCGGTAACCGGCGGCACGTTGTCGGCATGCACCAGCAGGTCGCCACGGGAGATGTCGATTTCGTCTTCCATGGTTAGCGTCACAGCCTGACCTGGACCGGCGTGTTCCAGCTCACCCTCAAAGGTGACGATGGATTTCACCCGGCTGCTCTTGCCCGACGGCAGCACCACGACTTCGTCACCCTTGTGCACGATGCCGCTGGCCAGGGTGCCGGCGAAACCACGGAAGTTCAGGTTCGGACGGTTGACGTACTGCACCGGGAAACGCAGATCGGTGAAGTTACGGTCGCCTGCCACTTCCACGGTCTCGAGGATTTCCATCAGCGACTGTCCGCTGTACCACGGCGAGCGCTCGGATTTGTTCACCACGTTGTCGCCTTTGAGGGCAGACATCGGCACGAAGTGCATGCTGGTCGGCTTCATCTTCAAGCCTTCGGCGAACTTCAGGTAGTCAGCCTTGATCGACTCGAACACACCTTCATCGAAGTCTTTCAGGTCCATCTTGTTGATGGCGACGACGATGTGTTTGATCCCCAAAAGGGAGGCGATGAAGCTGTGGCGACGGGTCTGGGTCTGCACGCCGTAACGCGCGTCGACCAGAATGATCGCCAGGTCACAGGTGGACGCACCGGTGGCCATGTTGCGGGTGTACTGCTCATGGCCGGGGGTGTCGGCGATGATGAATTTGCGCTTGGCGGTGGAGAAATAGCGGTAGGCGACATCGATGGTGATGCCCTGCTCACGCTCGGCCTGCAGGCCGTCGACCAGCAATGCCAGGTCGATATCGTCACCGGTGGTGCCGACTTTCTTCGAATCGCGGGTGATCGCTTCGAGGTGATCTTCGTAGATCATCTTCGAGTCGTGCAGCAGGCGCCCGATCAGGGTGCTCTTGCCGTCGTCGACGTTACCGCAAGTCAAAAAGCGCAGCAGTTCTTTACGTTCGTGCTGGCCCAGGTAGGCGAGGATGTCCTCGCTGATCAAATCAGATACGTGCGACATGACAGCCCCTTAGAAATAGCCTTGACGTTTTTTATCTTCCATCGAGCCTGCGCCATCGTGGTCGATGACACGGCCCTGGCGCTCGGAAGTTCGCGTCAGGAGCATTTCCTGGATGATGTCCGTAAGGCTTTCGGCCTCGGACTCCACGGCGCCCGTCAACGGGTAGCAGCCAAGGGTACGGAAACGCACTTTCTTTTTGACGATGCGCGCTTTGTCTTCATCGGACAGGTGCTCGAGGATGCGCTCGTCGTCGATCATGATAAGCGTGCCGTTCTTCTCGATCACTTCGCGTTCGGCGGCGAAGTACAGCGGCACAATCGGGATGCCTTCGAGGTAGATGTACTGCCAGATGTCCAGTTCGGTCCAGTTCGACAACGGGAATACGCGGATGGATTCGCCCTTGTTGACCTTGCCGTTGTAGACGTTCCACAGCTCTGGACGCTGGTTTTTCGGGTCCCAGCGGTGCTTGCTGTCGCGGAACGAGTACACGCGCTCTTTGGCGCGGGATTTCTCTTCATCGCGACGGGCGCCGCCGAACGCTGCGTCGAAACCATGCTTGTCGAGTGCCTGTTTCAGGCCCTCGGTTTTCATGATGTCGGTGTGCTTGGCGCTGCCGTGGGTGAACGGGTTGATGTTCTGCGCCACGCCATCGGGGTTGATGTGGGTGATAAGGTCCAGGCCCAGTTCTTCGACCATCTTGTCGCGGAACTTGTACATCTCCTGGAATTTCCAGCGGGTGTCGACGTGCATCACCGGAAACGGCAGTTTGCCCGGGAAGAACGCCTTGCGTGCCAGGTGCAGCATCACGGCGGAGTCTTTACCGATGGAGTACAGCATCACCGGGTTATCGAACTCGGCGGCCACCTCGCGGATGATGTGGATGCTTTCCGCCTCCAGCTGTTTCAGATGCGTCAGTTTGTCGACCATGGCTACTCACGAAAACTTTCTTATGAACGGCCAGCGGGCCGTGTTCGAGCGGGAAATCCTAGCACAGCGGCCTCTTCTAATCAGGACGCCAACTAGATCGAAAGGGTATATGAATATGCCTGCCAGTTCGGCCGATGCCCCCCCTGTAGGAGTGAGCCTGCTCGCGATAGCTTTGTCACATTCGACATAACGGTGACTGACACTCCGCTATCGCGAGCAGGCTCACTCCTACAGGGGATTTGCGGTGGATTCAGATCGGATTCGGGCAATCGATGAAGATGTGCTCGACGGCGAAACGTTTCGCCAGGTAGTCTCCCAGCGCCTGTACGCCGTAGCGCTCGGTCGCGTGGTGGCCGGCGGCAATGAAGCTGATGTCGTTCTCGCGGGCGCTGTGGAAGGTCTGTTCGGAAGCCTCACCGCTCAGGTACAGATCGACGCCCGCCGCGACGGCTTGATCGATATAACCCTGACCGCCACCGGTGCACCAGCCAACCCGACGAATCATCGGATTACCTTCAATCAGCAACGGATCGCGGCCCATCACTTCTTGCACCTTGCGGGCGAAATCGCGTGCGGTCATCGGTTCTTTCAAAGACCCGACCAGACCAACGATTTTCAAATTGTCCGGGTCCAGCGGGCCTTCCACAGTGATGTCCAATTGCCGAGCAAGCTGCACGTTATTGCCAACGTCCGGGTGCAGATCCAGCGGCAAGTGATAGGCCAGCAAACTGATGTCATGCTTGAGCAAGGTCTTCAGTCGACGCTGCTTCATGCCAGTGATGCACGGGTTTTCGCCCTTCCAGAAGTAACCGTGATGCACCAGCACCAGATCCGCTTCGGCCTCAACAGCAGCGTCGAGCAAGGCCTGACTGGCCGTGACGCCGCTGACGATCCGCATCACCTGAGGACGGCCCTCAACCTGCAATCCATTCGGGCAATAATCGGCAATTTTCGCACTGCCGAGGTAACGGTCCGCTTCTTCGACGAGGGTGCTGAGGGCAACGGCCATGAAAGACTCCTAAATATCCCGTTCAGAGGCGCGCGCGGCCTCGTATAATGCGCGACATTATGGGCGGTCTGACCCCGCCTGCAACTCTTCCAGGACGTGCTTAATGCTCAAGGCGCTGCGTTTTTTCGGCTGGCCGTTGTTGGCCGGTGTGCTTATCGCTCTGTTGATTATTCAGCGTTACCCGCAGTGGGTCGGGCTTCCGAGCCTCGACGTCAACCTGCAACAGGCCCCGCAAACCACCAGCGTGCAACAGGGCCCGGTGTCCTATGCCGACGCGGTGACCATTGCCGCGCCTTCGGTGGTCAACCTCTACACCACCAAAGTCATCAACAAACCGGCGCATCCACTGTTTGAAGATCCGCAGTTCCGCCGCTTCTTTGGTGATAACTCGCCAAAGCAAAAACGCATGGAATCCAGCCTCGGCTCCGGCGTGATCATGAGCCCGGAAGGCTACATCCTCACCAACAACCACGTAACCAGCGGTGCTGATCAGATTGTCGTGGCGTTGAAGGATGGCCGCGAGACCCTCGCCCGCGTCATCGGCAGCGATCCGGAAACTGACCTCGCGGTTCTGAAAATCGATCTGAAAACCCTGCCAGCGATCACCGTTGGCCGCTCCGACAACATTCGCATCGGCGACGTCGCACTGGCCATCGGCAACCCGTTCGGCGTTGGCCAGACCGTGACCATGGGCATCATCAGCGCCACCGGGCGTAACCAGTTGGGCCTGAACAACTACGAAGACTTTATCCAGACCGACGCGGCGATCAACCCGGGCAACTCCGGCGGCGCGCTGGTCGATGCCAACGGCAACCTGACCGGTATCAACACGGCGATCTTCTCCAAGTCCGGCGGCTCGCAGGGCATCGGCTTCGCGATCCCGGTGAAGCTGGCAATGGAAGTGATGAAGTCGATCATCGAGCACGGTCAGGTAATTCGTGGCTGGCTCGGCATCGAGGTGCAGCCGCTGACCCAGGAACTGGCCGAGTCGTTTGGTCTGTCCGGGCGTCCGGGAATTGTCGTTGCGGGGATCTTCCGGGATGGCCCGGCGCAGAAGGCCGGCCTGCAATTGGGTGATGTGATTCTGAGCATTGATGGTGAGCCGGCCGGCGATGGTCGTCGTTCGATGAACCAGGTTGCACGGATCAAACCGACCGACAAAGTGACGATTCAGGTGATGCGCAACGGCAAAGAGCTGAAGCTCACGGCTGAAATCGGCCTGCGTCCGCCACCGGCGCCGGTGAAAGAAAAAGAAGAGTAAAACTTTTCTCGCGCCAGACGCGCGAATAACAGACATTCTCAACGGGCATGTTATATTGTTTCAATTCTAAGAATTGGAACAACATAACATGTCGTCTCGAACAAAGGCTTCCCTGCTCAGCCTGAGCCTCGGTTTACTGGTCGATCCAGCCTTCGCCGAAGAATCAAAACCCCTCGAACTCGACGCCATCAGCGTCATCTCCGACTACGAATCGCCGACTGGCCCGGTCAAGGGCTATCGCGCCACCCGTTCGTCCAGCGCGACCAAAACCGACACCGCGATCCGCGACATTCCTCAAGCCATCAGCGTCGTACCGGCCAGCGTGCTCAAGGATCTGGGCAGCACCAGCGTCGAACGCGCACTGGATTTCGCCGGTGGCGTGTCGAAGCAGAACAACTTCGGCGGCCTGACGCTGTACGAATACAGCGTGCGCGGCTTCACCACTTCGGAATTTTACAAGGACGGCTTCAGCGCCAATCGCGGCTATCCGAGCACACCGGATGCAGCCAACATCGAGCGCATCGAAGTGCTCAAAGGCCCGGCCGCAAGCCTCTACGGTCGCGGCGATCCCGGCGGCACAGTGAACATCGTCACCAAGAAACCACAGCCCGAAGCCTTCACCACGTTGCAAACCAGCGCCGGCAGTTGGGACCGCTATCGCACTGCGCTGGACGTAAACACGCCGCTGGATGATCAGGGCAATGTGCTCTCGCGGATCAACCTCGCGGTCGAAGACAACAACAGTTTTCGCGATCACGTTGACAGCAAACGTGTATTCGTCGCGCCCTCGATCAGTTGGCAATTGAACCCGGACACGTCGCTATTGGTGGAAAGCGAAATCGTCCGTCACAGCTCCACGTTCGATCGCGGCATCGTCGCGCCGAACAACAAATGGAGCGGCGTGTCGCGCTCGACCTTCCTCGGCGAACCCAACGACGGCAACATCGACAACCACAACAATCTGCTGCAGGCCACGCTGGAACATCATCTCAACGACAACTGGAAGTTGCGCCTGGCCAGCCATTACAAGGAAGGCAAACTCTGGGGCGACGCCTCGGAACAACGAGCGCTGAACGCCGACGGGCACACGGTCAACCGACGCTATCGCGAACGCGATACGAACTGGCACGACAGCATTACCCAACTGGAACTGCGTGGTCTGTTCGACCTCGGCCCGTGGCAGCACGAACTGCTGATCGGCACCGAGTATGAAAACTTCCGCAAGAACGAGCGCGTTACCACGATTGCCGGTGGCCCTTACGCCATCGACATCTATAAGCCAGTCTACGGCCAGCCAAAACCCAACGGCGCACGCTCGGGCAGCGACTTTTTCGAACAGGTCGAAAGTCATGCATTGAACCTGCAGGATCAAATCATCTTCACCGACAAACTGCGCGGGATGATCGGTGCGCGTTTCGAGCATTTCGATCAGCACATCGATGATCACAGTCGCAACGCCACCAGCAACCAGCGCCACGACGCCCTCACCCAACGCGTCGGCCTGCTCTATCAACTGACGCCGGATACCGGCCTCTTCGCCAACGCCTCAACCTCGTTCAAACCGAACAATGGCCTCGACGCCTCCGGCAAATCCTTCGATCCGGAAGAAGGCGTCGGCTATGAAATCGGGATCAAGAACGAACTGTTCGATGAGCGCCTGAGCAGCACCCTCGCCTTCTTCCACATCGACAAGGAAAACGTCCTCGCCCTCGACCCGGCCACCGACACCAGCCGCGCCATGGGCAAGGCACGCAGTCGCGGTTTCGATTGGCAGGTCACCGGGCAAGTCACCGATGCGGTGCGAATCATCGGCGCCTTCGCCTACATCGACGCCGAAGTGACCAAAGGCGACGCGGTGATTGCCACCGGCAGCCGCATCCTCGGCGTGGCCAAACGCAGCGGCAGCCTGCTCGGCGTTTATGAGTTTCAGGATGGGCATTTACGCGGCTCGGACGTTGGTGCGGCGTTCACCTATGTCGGTGATCGCTCAGGCGAATCCGGCAGCGACTTCGAATTACCGGCCTACCAGACTGTCGACCTGCTCGCGCATTACAAGGCCAGCGACAACGTCACTGTCGGCCTCAACCTCAACAACCTCTTCGACGAAAAGTATTACGAGCGCTCCTACAGCAACTACTGGGTCAACCCCGGCGAACCGCGCAATTTCACCGTCAGCCTGACACTCAACCTGTAAAAGGACGTCACCATGCAATACGGCAAAACCTTTGTGCTCATCGCTGCGCTGTTCACAGGCCAGGTCTCGGCCCATGGCCTGTGGACGGAGCAACGGCGCGGCAATATCGAAGTGGTCTACGGTCACGGCGCTGAGGACAACGCGTTCAAAGCGCAGAAGGTCAGCGGTGCCTGGGCCTACGATGCGGCCGGCAAGATGATTCCGGTGAGCGTCGAGCGCCTGGCGGATCATGCTCGTTTGAAACCTTTGAAGGCGCCTGCGGTGATGGCCGTGGCATTGAACAATGGCATGTGGTCGCAGACGGCTGACAAGAAATGGATCAACCAAGGTCGCAGCAAAGTGCCGGGCGCCATTGAGGCAACCGAGACATTCAAGTACAGCCTGGCGATTTATCAGCCGGGGGCGAGGTTGCCCAAGCTCGATCAGATCAAGTTGCTGATTTTGCCGGAGGTTGATCCGCTGACGGTTGGGCCGGGCAAGTCATTGCCGGTGCGGGTGTTGCTCGATGGCAAACCCGCGGCGGGTGTGAAGTTGATTGGCGACTATCGCAATGCGCCGAACACGTTGAGCACCGAGACTGACAAGGATGGTCGGGCGCAGGTATTGGTGAGGAATGAAGGGTTGAATGTGATTGCGGCACAGGTTGAGGTGCCGGTGAAGGACAGTGTGGATGTGGATAGTCGTGGGCTGTTTACCTCACTGACTTTCCTTGGCGAGCCGCATCACGAATAAGTGGTGTCTCGAGATATTTGTTGAATCCGAAAATTACCCCCTCACCCCAACCCTCTCCCCCAGGGGGGCGAGGGGGAAAGGGGGCAGATTTGTTTGCTCTTCAAACCAGAGCTCGACTCGATATCTCAAGTCGGTGTATCTCTAAAGTTCGCCTCGGTCAGTCCCTCTCCCTCAGGGAGAGGGTTAGGGTGAGGGGCTCTTGCTTTTAGAGGTCGCCAAGTCCATCGATCAGCGCCTGATTCTGCTCCGGCGTACCAATCGAAATCCGCAAAAATTGCGCAATCCGCTCCTGCTTGAAGTGCCGCACAATCACGCCCTGCTCACGCAGTTTGGCCGCCAGCCCGGCCGCATCATGCTGCGGGTGCCGGGCGAAGATGAAGTTCGCCGCCGACGGCAGCACTTCAAAACCCTTGGCCTGCAACTGCGCAATCACCCACTCACGGCTCTCGATGACCAGACGGCAAGTCTTGTCGAAATACTCACGATCTTCGAACGCCGCTGCCGCACCGACAATCGCCAGACGATCGAGTGGATAAGAGTTGAAGCTGTTCTTGATCCGCTCCAGCGCCTCGATGAGATCGGGATGACCGACCGCAAAACCAACGCGCAAACCCGCCAGCGAACGCGACTTGGACAAGGTCTGCGTCACCAGCAGGTTCGGATAACGGTCCACCAGACTGATCGCCGTTTCGCCGCCGAAGTCGATATACGCCTCGTCCACCACGACCACTGAATCCGGGCTGACCTTGAGGATTTGCTCGACCGCATCCAACGCCAGCAGGCAACCGGTTGGCGCATTCGGATTCGGGAAAATGATCCCGCCGTTCGGCTTGGCGTAGTCGGCCGGGTCGATCTGGAACTGCGCGTCCAGCGGGACCGCATCAAACTCGATGCCGTACAAACCGCAATACACCGGATAGAAGCTGTAGCTGATGTCGGGGAACAACAGCGGCTGATCGTGTTGCAGCAAACCGTGGAAAATGTGCGCGAGCACTTCGTCCGAACCGTTGCCGAGGAACACCTGATTGCTCTGCACGCCGTAGTAGTTGGCGACGGCCGTTTTCAGCAGGTCACTGTTCGGATCCGGGTACAGACGCAGGTTGTCATTCAGTTCGGTCTGCATCGCTGCCAAGGCTTTTGGCGACGGGCCGTACGGGTTTTCGTTGGTATTGAGCTTGACCAGTTTGGTCAGCTTCGGCTGTTCGCCCGGCACGTAGGGCACCAGATCCTTGACGAACGGGCTCCAGAATTTACTCATCGCTCAGTTCCCCTGCCCTTTTAGAAAGTCTTCGTCTTTGATGCGGTATTCGGCACTGCGCGCGTGCGCACTCAGCGATTCGCCACGGGCCAGAACCGACGCTGTCTTGCCCAGCTCGGAAGCACCGGCCTCGGAGCAGAAGATGATCGACGAACGCTTCTGGAAATCGTACACGCCCAGCGGCGAAGAGAACCGCGCGGTGCCCGAGGTCGGCAGCACGTGGTTCGGGCCTGCGCAGTAATCGCCCAGCGCTTCGGAGGTGTGACGGCCCATGAAGATCGCGCCAGCGTGGCGGATCTGCGGCAGCCAGGCTTGCGGGTCAGCCACCGACAATTCCAGGTGTTCCGGGGCGATGCGGTTGGCGACTTCGATGGCTTGCGCCATGTCCTTCACGTGAATCAGTGCACCGCGACCATTAATCGAGGTTTCGATGATGGTCGCGCGGTCCATGGTCGGCAGCAGTTTGTCGATGCTCGCGGCGACCTTGTCGAGGAACTCGGCATCCGGGCTGACCAGAATCGCCTGCGCATCTTCGTCGTGCTCGGCTTGCGAGAACAGGTCCATGGCGATCCAGTCCGGATCGGTCTGGCCGTCGCACACCACGAGGATTTCCGAAGGGCCGGCGATCATGTCGATGCCGACCTGACCGAATACGTGGCGCTTGGCCGTGGCGACATAGATGTTGCCCGGGCCAACAACCTTGTCGACCTGCGGCACGCTTTCGGTGCCATAAGCCAGCGCCGCAACGGCTTGCGCGCCGCCGATGGTGAACACCCGGTCGACGCCGGCGATGCACGCGGCCGCCAGCACCAGCTCGTTGATTTCACCGCGCGGCGTTGGCACGACCATGACCACTTCGGTCACGCCGGCGACCTTGGCCGGAATCGCATTCATCAACACCGACGACGGGTACGACGCCTTGCCGCCCGGTACGTACAGACCGGCGCGATCCAGTGGCGTGACCTTCTGGCCCAGTACGGTGCCGTCAGCCTCGGTGTAGCTCCAGGAATCCTGCTTCTGTTTTTCGTGATAGCTGCGCACGCGGGCCGCAGCTTTTTCCAATGCTTCGCGCTGTGGCACGGTGATGCGGGTCAGAGCCAGTTCCAGGCGCTCGCGCGGCAGGATCAGGTCAGCCATTGAGGCGACTTCGAGGCCGTCGAATTTCTGGGTGAACTCGACCAGCGCCGCGTCACCGCGCTCGCGCACAGCCTTGATGATGTCCAGCACGCGCTGATTGACCGAGTCGTCAGACACACTTTCCCAGCTCAGCAGATGATCCAGATGATGCGCGAAATCCGGGTCAGCAGCGTTGAGTCGGCGAATTGCAGTCGTTTCGGTCATAGCGAGAGCCTCATAGGAATGGCAAAAACTCAGGCGCCCTAACTTAGCAGTCGTTTCCGCTTGGGCACCTGAGATTCTGGCTATGAGGCGGATAGACGGGCGCGACTTAACGGCGCGCAGGTAAATCAGCCGCGGTGTCGCGATTCCACTGCGTTGCGCAGGGTATCGATCAACGCCTGGATTCGGGCGTGTTGCATTTTCATCGAAGCCTTGTTGACCACCAGGCGCGAACTGATCGTGGCGATCAGTTCCTGAGGTTCCAGGCCGTTGGCGCGCAGGGTGTTGCCGGTGTCGACCACGTCGATGATCTTGTCGGCCAGACCGATCAGCGGCGCCAGCTCCATCGAGCCGTAGAGCTTGATGATATCGACCTGACGGCCCTGCTCGGCGTAGTAGCGCTTGGCGACGTTGACGAACTTGGTCGCCACGCGCAGACGGCCCTTGGGCTCAGGCGCGCCGATCTTGCCGGCGGTCATCAGCTTGCACTGGGCGATCTGCAGATCCAGTGGCTCGTACAGGCCCTGGCCGGTGTATTCCATCAACACGTCTTTACCGGCAACGCCGAGGTCAGCCGCGCCATGCTCAACGTAAGTCGGCACATCGGTGGCACGCACGATCAGCAGACGAACGTCGTCCTGCGTCGTGGGAATGATCAGCTTGCGGCTCTTGTCCGGATTCTCGGTCGGCACGATGCCCGCTTCGGCGAGAAGCGGCAGGGTGTCGTCAAGGATGCGGCCCTTGGACAGTGCGATGGTCAACATGGGAAACGTCAGTCCTTATCAAGGTACTCATGTCCGGTCGCAATCGGCGCCGGACACACATCGAGCCGGAAACCGGCTCGACTCTTAAAATCAGTGGACACGTCCCTGTGTCCCAATGCAGCAATCAGCCCGGAACGCGACGGATCTTGGCGCCCAGCATCTGCAGTTTTTCTTCGATGCACTCGTAACCACGGTCGATGTGGTAGATGCGGTCGATCAGCGTGTCGCCTTCGGCAACCAGTGCCGAAATCACCAGGCTGGCCGAAGCACGCAGGTCGGTGGCCATCACTGGCGCGCCCTTGAGGACTTCAGTACCGGTGACGATGGCAGTGTTGCCTTCGACCTGGATCTTGGCGCCCATGCGGTGCAGTTCGTACACGTGCATGAAACGGTTCTCGAAGATCGTCTCGATCACCGCACCGGTGCCTTCGGCAATGGCGTTGAGCGAGATGAACTGCGCTTGCATGTCGGTCGGGAAAGCCGGGTACGGCGCGGTGCGCACGTTGACTGCTTTCGGACGCTTGCCGTGCATGTTCAGCTCGATCCAGTCTTCACCGCAGGTGATTTCTGCGCCGGCTTCACGGAGTTTTTCCAGAACGGCTTCGAGGATGGTCGGATCGGTGTCCTTGACCTTGACGCGACCACCGGTCACGGCAGCGGCAACGAGGTAGGTGCCGGTTTCGATACGGTCAGGCATGACCTTATAGAAAGCCGAACCCAGACGTTCGACGCCATCGATGGTGATGGTGTCGGTACCAGCGCCGGAAACCTTGGCGCCCATGGCATTGAGGAAGTTCGCCAGGTCGACCACTTCAGGCTCGCGAGCAGCGTTCTGCAAAACGCTGCGGCCCTTGGCCAGAGCGGCGGCCATCATGATGTTCTCGGTACCGGTCACGCTGACGGTATCGAAGAAGAAGTGCGCACCGCGCAGGCCGCCTTCAGGCGCCTTGGCCTTGATGTAGCCGCCTTCGACGTCGATCACCGCGCCCATGGCTTCGAGACCACGGATGTGCAGGTCGACCGGACGCGAACCGATGGCGCAACCGCCAGGCAGTGCCACTTCGGCTTCACCGAAACGGGCAACCATCGGACCCAGAACCAGGATCGATGCACGCATGGTTTTCACCAGTTCGTACGGGGCGATCAGGGTCTTGATGGTGCGCGGGTCGATTTCGACGCTGAGTTTCTCGTCGATCACCGGCTCAATGCCCATGCGACCGAACAGCTCGATCATGGTGGTGATGTCGTGCAGGTGCGGCAGATTGCCAACGGTCACCGGGCCATCGCACAGCAGGGTGGCAGCCAGGATCGGCAGGGCGGAGTTTTTTGCGCCGGAAATGCGGATCTCGCCATCAAGACGAGCGCCACCGGTAATAATCAATTTATCCATAAGAATCTCGACGCCCTTAGGCTCAGGTGCGCTCGGCCCAGGCCGCGCTGCTGAAAAATTTCATAGTAACCGCATGGATGCTGCCATCGGTGATCCACGGGTTCAAATGGGCATAGATCTGCTGCTGACGCTTCACCGGGCTCAACGCCGCCAGTTCATCGCTAATCACGTTCAGCTGGAAATTGCAGCCTTCGCCCTCAACTTCTACCAACGTTCCGGGCAGCTTTCCTTCAAGGAAGCTCTTCACTTCTACGGCCTGCATGCTCAACCTCAATCGGCGCCCTGTGCGCACGGGTCGGACATCATACAAAAAAGCCCCGCGCCTGCGAACCCCGCATGGCAGGACTCTGACGGGGGGCTTCTTTATAGATGCTGTTTCAGGAGTGCGCCAACAGTTCGGTCAGCTCACTGACCTGAGCGATTTCGCGCATGTCTTCGGGCATCGCACGGATGCTGACAGCCTTTCCGGCCGCATTCGCATCGCGCATGAAGCACAGCAGCAACGACAAACCGACGCTGCTGGACTTCTTCACCGCCGAGCAATCGATCACCAGCGAAGCAGCCTTGCTGGACTTGATCAGCCCCTGGCCTTGCTTGCGCAGGTCAGCGCCGGTGCGATAGTCCAGCACTCCGCTGAGCAGAAGCTCGTCGACATCACTCATACGAACTGCGGCCTCACTCATTGTGCTGGATTCTTTTCGGTGGCTTCCTTGGCCTTGGCCACTTCACCGGCCCAACCATTGATGGTCTTGTCCAGATCGTTGCCATTGCGCTGCATCGCGTCAGCGAACTGATCACGGAACAGTTTGCCGATGTTGATGCCGTTGATGATCACGTTGCGCAGTTTCCACTCGCCGTTGATCTTCTCCAGCGTGTATTGCACAGGATAGATTGCGCCGCTGCTGCCCTTGACGGTCATGTTGACGCTGGTGCGATCGCCCGATTCGTCCTTGGCAGGGTCAACGGTAATGCCCTGGTTGTTGTACTCGAGCAAGGCGTTGCCGTAGAACTGGAACAAACCTTTCTTGAAGTTTTCCTGGAAGGTCTGCATCTGCGCAGGCGTAGCCTTGCGCGAGTACTTGACCGTCATGATGCTCTTGGAAATGCCTTCGGCATCCACCACCGGCCCGACGATGTTGTTGAGCGCTGTGTAGAAGTCGGTCGGGTCCTGCTTGTATTTCTCTTTGTTGGCAGCCAGATCGGCCAGCAACCGGCTGGTCGTGTCCTGCACCAGATCATGTGCCGAAGTTGCAGCAGCCACGGCGTTACCCATCAACGGCAGAGCCGCCAGTAACACCAACAGGCTACGTCGCAAGATAGAGATCATTCAAAAGCTCCTCATTTGGCGTCTTTGCTAACGGTATTGAGCAGGAATTTACCGATAAGGTCTTCCAGTACCAGTGACGACTGCGTGTCGTGAATGGTTCCACCATCCTTCAGCGGCTTGTCTTCCCCGCCTACGCTGATACCAATGTACTTCTCGCCCAGCAGACCAGCGGTCAGGATAGACGCTGTGGAGTCGGTCGGCAGGTTGTCGACCTTTTTATCCACTTGCAGGGTTACCCGACCGGTGAAGCTGTCGCGATCCAGATCGATTGCCGTGACCTTGCCGATAGTCACACCGGCCATGGTCACTTTGGCTCTGACCGTCAAACCGGCGATATTGTCGAAATACGCATAAAGTTTATAGGTGTCGGTGGTCGACGTCGGAGACAGACCACTGACCCGCAAAGCAAGCAGCAACAAAGCCAGGATCCCTGCCAGCAGGAACAGGCCGACACCGATTTCCAGGGTGCGGTTTTGCATCAGAAATCTCCAAACATCAAAGCGGTCAGAATAAAGTCCAGGCCGAGCACTGCCAGCGAGGCAAACACTACAGTCTTGGTGGTGGCGCGACTGATGCCCTCGGAAGTGGGCTCACAGTCATAGCCTTGGAATACGGCGATCCAGGTCACTACAAAGGCGAAAACGATGCTTTTGATCACGCCATTGAGCACGTCACTGGTGAAGTTCACGCTGTTCTGCATGTTCGCCCAATAAGAGCCTTCATACACACCCAGCCAGTCGACGGCCACCCAAGAACCACCCCAGATGCCCACGACGCTGAAAATCATTGCCAGCACCGGCAGGGAAATGAAGCCGGCCCACAGGCGCGGGGCGATAATGTATTTGAGCGGATCGACGCCGATCATTTCCAGGCTGGAAAGCTGTTCAGTGGACTTCATGTTGCCGATCTCTGCGGTCAGCGCCGACCCGGCACGACCGGCAAACAACAGTGCAGTCACCACCGGCCCCAGCTCACGCAGCAAGGTCAGCGCAACCATCTGCCCCACCGCCTGCTCCGAACCGTAGCTCGACAGAATGCTGAAGCCCTGCAGCGCCAGCACCATGCCGATGAAAATCCCGGAAACGACGATGATCACCAGCGACATCACGCCGACCGAATGCAGTTGCTTGACCAACAGACCAAAACCGCCGCTGATACCACCACGCCCCAGCAAGGCATGAAACAGGAACAGCGTCGCACGACCGAACACCGCGACGGCGTCGATCGCCGCCTCGCCGAACCGGCGCACGCGTTCTATTAATGAAATTCTGCGCATCAGCGCTTCCCCAGAAGATCTGCGCGGTAATCCGTCGCTGGAAAATGGTACGGCACCGGGCCATCGGGATCGCCGGTCATGAACTGACGGATACGCGGCTCGTCCGAGTTCATCAACTCGTCCGGCGTACCCTGCCCCAGCACCTGACCATCACCGACGACATAGATGTAGTCGGCGATGCTCGCGGTTTCCGCCAGATCGTGGGACACCACGATACTGGTGATCCCCAGCGCATCGTTGAGCAGACGGATCAGACGGACCAGCACGCCCATGGCGATCGGGTCCTGGCCGACGAATGGCTCGTCGTACATGAGAATCTGCGGATCGAGCGCAATAGCCCGCGCCAGTGCGACCCGACGTTTCATGCCACCGGACAGCTCATCCGGCATCAACTCGATGGCACCGCGCAGACCGACCGCCTGCAATTTGAGCAGGACGATGTCGCGGATCATTTCTTCCGGCAAATCGGTATGAACACGCAGGGGGAAAGCCACGTTCTCGAACACATCGAGATCGGTGAACAGCGCGCCGCTTTGAAACAGCACACCCATGTGCTTTCGCGCATCGAACAGATCGCTGCGCGAAAGCGCAGGCAGGTTCTGGCCGTTGACCCAGACTTCGCCGCTGGCAGGACGCAATTGTGCGCCCATCAATCGCAGCAGCGTGGTCTTGCCACACCCGGAAGGCCCCATGATGCCGGTGACCTTGCCGCGCGGTATGCGAATATCGACGTTATTGAAAATGCTGCGCGCACCGCGCTTGAAGGAGACTCCCTTCAGCTCGACCGCGTAGGCGTTATCGGCACTCATCTAAACTCCTTGCGATGCAGCCTCTCACTCGGACGCCTGTCTTTACTTAAAAAGTACGTACATCCCGGGCAGGCCGAACTGGCGGCGAACTATATCACTGCAAAGGCTACGCGCCCAAGGCTTGTACCAGCCTGAGTTCGGCGATATGACAGGTGCGCAGGCTCTTTTACCGGGTTTTGGTAACGAGTAATGACAAAGCACGACGAACTTGCGTGAGGCTTTGCCACATAACCGCTATAATCGCCGCCTTTTCATCGGGCTATACGATTTCTGACATGAGCCAATCCAGCGACCTGATTCAATCGGCACAACGCACCATCCAACTCGAAGTGGAAGCCGTACAAGGCTTGTTGCCCCATATCGACGCCGATTTCGTACGCGCTTGCGAGATGATTCTGGCCAGCAAGGGCCGTGTAGTTGTGGTCGGCATGGGCAAATCCGGGCACATCGGCAACAAGATTGCCGCGACCCTGGCCAGCACCGGCACCCCGGCTTTTTTCGTGCACCCGGCCGAGGCCAGCCATGGCGACATGGGCATGATCACTCGTGATGACGTGATTCTGGCCCTGTCGAATTCCGGCTCGACCAACGAAATCGTCACCCTGCTGCCGCTGATCAAACGTCTGGGCATCCAGTTGATCAGCCTCACCGGCAACCCGCTATCGCCGCTGGCCAAGGCGGCCGAGGTCAATCTCAACGTTCACGTCGAGCACGAAGCCTGTCCGCTGAACCTGGCGCCGACCTCCTCGACCACCGCAGCTTTGGTCATGGGTGATGCGCTGGCCGTAGCGTTGCTGGAAGCGCGCGGTTTCACTGCCGAAGACTTCGCCTTTTCTCATCCGGGTGGCGCCCTTGGCCGTCGCCTGCTGTTGAAAGTGGAGAACGTCATGCACGCCGGGCAGGAGTTGCCGCAAGTACAACGCGGTACGCTGCTCAAGGACGCGCTGATGGAAATGACCCGCAAGGGTCTGGGCATGACCGTCATCCTTGAAGCCGATGGCAAACTCGCCGGGATCTTCACCGACGGCGATTTGCGCCGCACCCTGGATCGCAGCATCGACATTCGCAGCGCCACCATCGACCAGGTGATGACAGCCCACGGCAAGACTGCCCGGCCGGAAATGCTGGCCGCCGAAGCCCTGAAAATCATGGAAGATCACCGAATCAACGCGTTGGTAGTCGTAGACGAGGAAGATCGCCCGGTCGGCGCCTTCAACCTCTCCGATCTGCTGCGCGCAGGAGTCATGTAATGAGCAACGATCTGCTGCAACGCGGCAAAGCGGTCAAACTGGCGGTTTTCGACGTCGACGGCGTACTCACCGACGGCCGTCTGTACTTCCTTGAAGACGGCAGCGAGTTCAAGACTTTCAACACCCTCGACGGCCAAGGCATCAAAATGCTGATGAACGCCGGCGTGCAGACCGCTATCATCAGTGGTCGCAAGACTCCAGTGGTCGAACGCCGGGCGAAAAACCTCGGCATCCCCCACCTGTTTCAGGGACGCGAAGACAAATTGGTCGTTCTCGACGGCCTGCTTGAGCAACTGGGCCTAAGCTATGAACAGGTCGCCTATCTCGGTGACGACCTGCCCGACCTGCCAGTGATCCGCCGGGTCGGCCTGGGCATGGCCGTGGCCAACGCTGCCGACTTCGTCCGCGAACACGCCCATGGCGTGACCCGCGCTCGCGGTGGTGAAGGCGCCGCCCGCGAATTCTGTGAATTGATCCTGCGCGCCCAGGGCCGCCTCGATGCGGCCAACGCCGCGTACCTGTGAGCCAAACCATGTTCAGCAAAAAATTTCGTAACTTCCTGCTGTTCGGCTGCATCGCTGCGATTTTCGCAGCGGTCGGCTACTGGAATATCAGCCCGGAACGCTTTCTCGACAAACCACCGGTCACCTCGGTGGAAACGCCTATCGACTGGTATGCAACCAACACCCATACCCTGCAATACCTGCCGGATGGCAAGGTGCAGTATGAAATGACGTCCGAGAAAGCCGAGCACGTGAAGGCAACTGACGTCACGCTCGTGACCAAACCCGACCTGAACATGTATCGCGGAACAGAATTCCCGTGGCACGTGACCAGTGAGCGCGGTGAAGTGAACTCAGGCGGCACCGAAGTCGAACTGATCGATTCGGTACGCGTTGCGCGCACCGATGAAAAGAAGCGCGACATCCTGATCACTTCCACTCGCATGACCGTGTTCCCGCAGCAGGAATATGCGCAGACCGAGCAACCCGTTAGAATCGACGGCGCTGGCGGTGTATCGACTGGCGTTGGAATGAAAGCGTACCTGAAGGAAAGCAGGATACACCTGCTATCGAACGTAAGAGGACAGTATGAGGCTCGTTAAAACCCTCCCTATTTTGCTCAGTCTGGGCGCAGCACTGGGAAGCGTGAGCGCCTGGGCTCTGCCGAACGATCAGCAGCAACCTATCCGCATTCAGGCCGACGACGCCCAACTGGATGACAAGAACGGCATCGCTACCTATAAAGGTGATGTGATCATCACCCAGGGCTCGATGATCGTTAAAGGCAACACCGTCACCATGACTCGCGCGCCGAATGGCGATATCGACGTAGTGACCTCCGTGGGCAATCTGGCTTACTTCGAGCAGTTGCAAACCCAGGGCGACGCCAAACCAGTTCAAGGCTACGGCGTGACGATTCAATACCACGCCCAGCAAAACCGCGTCGTGCTGATCGATAAGGCCAAGGTCGTCGACAAAGACGGCAACGTCACTCAGGGCGAGAAAATCGTCTATGACACCGTGAAGAAACTGGCCAGCGCCGGTCGCGCTACAGGAAGCAAGGTCACCGAGGCGCGTCCGCGCATCGACATGGTGATCCAGCCGAAGAAGAAAACCGACGAGAAAACCCAGTAATGGCAACTCTGAAAGCTCAGCACCTGGCCAAGGCCTATAAAAGCCGCCAGGTCGTGCGTGATGTCAGCCTGTCGATCGACAGCGGCCAGATCGTCGGTCTGCTCGGCCCGAACGGCGCCGGCAAGACCACGTGTTTCTACATGATCGTCGGCCTGGTGCAGGCCGATCAGGGCCGCGTACTGATCGATGATCTGGACGTCAGCCACCAGCCGATGCACGGCCGTGCAAAGGCTGGCATCGGCTATCTGCCGCAAGAAGCGTCGATCTTCCGCAAACTGTCGGTGGCCGACAACATCATGGCCATCCTCGAGACCCGTCAGGAACTCGACAAGGCCGGTCGCCGCAAAGAGCTGGAAAGCCTGCTGCAGGAATTCCACATCAGCCACATCCGCGACAACCTCGGCATGAGCCTGTCCGGTGGTGAACGCCGCCGGGTGGAAATCGCTCGCGCGCTGGCAACGGCACCGAAATTCATCCTGCTCGACGAACCGTTTGCCGGTGTCGATCCGATTTCGGTCGGCGACATCAAGCAGATCATCCACCACCTCAAGGCCAAGGGTATCGGTGTATTGATCACCGACCACAACGTCCGTGAGACGCTGGACATCTGCGAAACCGCTTACATCGTCAACGATGGCCAACTCATTGCTGAAGGCGATGCAGAAACCATCCTGGCCAACGATCTGGTCAAGGAAGTGTATCTGGGTCACGAGTTCCGCTTGTAAGCGTAACAGTGCCCGGTGCGCCGCCCGGGCGCTGTATCGATTCAAGCAGGAATTAATACGCTTTAATTGTTACAGCGCTCTAGGCAAACACTTCAGTTTCAGGCATATAATTTGCTTAAGTTTGGCGCCCCGGCGCCCTGTAGTGGATGGCGCATAGCGCCGGCGAATAAGGTGTTAAGCCCCTGCCATGAAACCATCGCTAGTCTTGAGAATGGGCCAGCAGCTGACGATGACACCGCAGCTGCAACAGGCCATCCGCCTGCTCCAATTGTCGACCCTGGATCTGCAACAGGAAATCCAGGAGGCTCTGGAATCCAATCCGATGCTCGAACGCCAGGAAGAAGGCGACGACTTCGACAATTCCGACCCCATGGCCGACAACGCCGAACAGAAACCCACCGAAATCCAGGAACCCTCCTATCAGGAAACCGCCCCGACGGTGGACAACCTCGAGGACGGCGAATGGAACGAGCGCATTCCCAACGAGCTTCCGGTCGACACCGCCTGGGAAGACGTTTACCAGACCAGCGCCAGCAGCCTGCCCAGCAGCGATGATGACGAGTGGGACTTCACCACCCGCACCTCCGCTGGCGAGAGCCTGCAAAGCCACCTGCTGTGGCAACTGAACCTCGCGCCGATGTCCGACACCGATCGCCTGATCGCCGTGACCCTGATCGACTGCATCAACAATCAGGGCTACCTGGACGAAACCCTCGAAGAGATCCTTGAGGCGTTCGATCCGGAACTGGACATCGAACTGGACGAAATCGAAGCCGTCCTGCACCGCATCCAGCAGTTTGAACCGGCCGGCATCGGCGCCCGCAACCTTGGCGAGTGCCTGCTGCTGCAATTGCGCCAGCTGCCAGTCAAGACGCCTTGGCTGGCTGAAGCCAAGCGTCTGGTCAGCGATTACATCGACCTGCTCGGCGGCCGCGACTACAGCCAGTTGATGCGGCGCATGAAGCTCAAGGAAGACGAGTTGCGCCAGGTCATCGAGCTGGTGCAAAGCCTCAATCCGCGTCCGGGCTCACAGATCGAGTCCACTGAAGCCGAATACGTCGTCCCTGATGTCATCGTGCGCAAGGACAACGAGCGCTGGCTGGTCGAGCTGAATCAGGAATCGGTACCACGCCTGCGCGTCAACGCCCAGTACGCCGGTTTTGTCCGTCGCGCCGACACCAGCGCCGACAACACGTTCATGCGCAATCAGTTGCAGGAAGCTCGCTGGTTCATCAAGAGCCTGCAGAGCCGCAACGAAACCCTGATGAAAGTTGCTACCCAGATCGTCGAACATCAACGCGGCTTCCTGGAGTACGGCGACGAAGCCATGAAGCCACTGGTGCTGCATGACATCGCCGAAGCCGTGGGCATGCACGAATCGACGATTTCCCGGGTGACCACGCAGAAATTCATGCATACCCCGCGCGGTATTTATGAACTGAAATACTTTTTCTCCAGCCACGTCAGCACCTCTGAAGGCGGCGAATGCTCGTCCACGGCGATTCGCGCGATCATCAAAAAACTGGTTGCCGCGGAAAATCAGAAAAAGCCGTTGAGTGACAGCAAGATCGCTGGTTTACTGGAGGCACAAGGCATTCAGGTGGCTCGCCGCACCGTCGCCAAGTACCGCGAATCCCTCGGGATCGCGCCTTCGAGCGAACGCAAGCGGTTGATGTAAGCCACGTTACAGCGTTCCAGTGGCAGGCTATCCAGCCTGCCGCTTTATGCACTGGCAACGAAGGAGAAGCTGTATGCAAGTCAACATCAGTGGACACCAACTGGAAGTGACCGAACCTCTGCGCACCTACATCAACGAAAAACTCGACCGATTAGAGCGCCATTTCGACAAGATCACCAACGTGCAAGTCACGATGTGCGTCGAAAAGCTGAAGCAGAAAATCGAAGCCACCTTGCATATTCCCGGCGGAGAAGTGGTTGCCAATGCCGAGCATGACGACATGTATGCCGCCATTGACCTGCTGACCGACAAGCTGGATCGCCAACTCAAAAAGCATAAGGAAAAGACCCAAAGCCTCCTCCAGGGCGCGACAGGTCGATAACCCCCCATTCCATGATCCGACTTGAAAGTATCCTGACCCCCGGCCGTTCCCTCGTGAACGTGCCGGGTGGCAGTAAAAAGAAAGCCCTCGAACAAATTGCCAACCTGATCGCCCGCGAAGTGCCGGATCTGGCCATGCAGGATGTCTTCGAGGCGTTGATTGCCCGTGAAAAACTCGGTTCCACCGGTTTTGGTAACGGCATCGCCATCCCCCATTGCCGCCTCAAGGGTTGCCAAGCGCCGATCAGCGCGCTGATGCACCTTGACGCTCCGATCGATTTCGACGCCATTGACGGCGCTCCGGTTGACCTGCTGTTTGTTTTGCTGGTCCCGGAAGCCGCCACCGATGCGCATCTGGAGTTGCTACGTCAGATCGCCAGCATGCTGGATCGTAAGGAAGTGCGCGAAAAGCTGCGTAGCGCACCGAGTAGCGAAGCCTTGTATCAGGTCGTCCTGAGCGAGCAGAACGGGCATTAATCATGCGTTTGATCATCGTCAGCGGCCGTTCCGGCTCGGGTAAAAGTACGGCTCTGGATGTCCTTGAGGACAACGGCTATTACTGCATCGACAACCTGCCCGCAGGCTTGCTGCCGGAACTGGCCGAACGCGCACTGATTCACACTGAGCTGGCGCAACCGCTGGTGGCCGTGTCGATCGATGCGCGTAACTTGCCGAGCCATCTGACGCGCTTTCCCGAGTTGCTTGAAGATGTCCGGGCCAAGCACATCCAATGCGATGTCCTGTATCTGGACGCCGACGAAGAAACCCTGCTCAAGCGTTTCTCCGAAACCCGCCGTCGCCATCCACTGAGCAACGCCAATCGCTCGCTGGCCGAAGCGATCCAGGATGAAACCGCCCTGCTCGGCCCGATCGCCGACCTCGCCGACCTGAAAATCAACACCACCAACCTCAACCTGTACCAGCTGCGCGACTCCATCAAGCTGCGCCTGCTGAATCAGCCAGAGCCGGGCACCGCATTTCTGGTCGAGTCCTTCGGCTTCAAGCGCGGCATGCCGGTGGATGCGGATCTGGTGTTCGATGTGCGCTGCCTGCCCAATCCGTACTGGAAGCCGGAACTGCGCGCGCAATCGGGTCTCGATGCGCCGGTGGCTGAATACCTGGCGGCACAGCCGGAGGTCGAAGAGATGTTTCAGGACATCTTCACCTACCTGCACAAATGGCTGCCGCGCTTCGCCGCCAGCAACCGTGCCTACGTCACCATTGCCATTGGCTGCACCGGCGGGCATCACCGCTCCGTCTACCTGACCGAACGTCTGGGTCAGGCCCTGCAGAAAACCCTGAAGAACGTCCAGGTTCGCCACCGCGACCTCACTTAAAGGATTCACACCGCGATGCCTGCTCTGGAAATCGAAATCATCAACAAGCTGGGCCTGCATGCCCGCGCATCGGCCAAGTTTGTCGGAGTGGCCGGGCAGTATCCGGATTGCACGATCAGAGTGGGTCGTACACCAGAGACCACGGTTGACGGTAAAAGCATCATGGCGATGATGATGCTGGCGGCAGGCAAGGGCACCAAGATCTATTTGAGTACTGAAGGGCATCAGGAACAGGAAGCGCTGGATGCGCTGGTGGCGTTGATCAACAACTATTTCGACGAAGGCGGCTGACAGCCAAAGTCAAAAGATCGCAGCCTGCGGCAGCTCCTACATTGGAATGCGTTCCGTATAGTAACTGCCGCAGGCTGCGATCTTTTGCACGACTTCAACCCAACGCCGTATCCATCACCATCATCAGACAAAACCCGATCAACAGACCAAGACTGGCCAGTTTGTCATGACCATTGCGTCGCGACTCGGGAATCACTTCGTGGGTCACCACCAGCAACATGGCCCCCGCCGCGAGCGCTAGTCCTAATGGCAACAACACCTGCGCCAGACTGACCAGCCACGCGCACAACAGCGCAAACACCGGCTCGACCAGACCTGACGCCGCCCCGATCAAAAATGCTTTGAACCGCGACATCCCTGCCCCGGCCAGCACCAATGCAATCACCAGACCTTCCGGCACATCCTGCAAAGCGATGCCCATGGCCAGACTGTCCGCATCCGGCATGCCGCCGCCGGCAGAAACGCCGACGGCCATGCCTTCAGGGATGTTATGGGCAATGATGGCGAACACGAACAGCCAGATCCGCGGCGGTATCACCGGATGCTCGACGGTGCCGACGAGCATTTCCGGGGACGCGCCCGACACCTTGCGATCAACCAGATACAGGCCAAACGCACCGAGCATGATGCCGAAACAGATCAGGCCACTGGCGCCCCACGGAGTCAGGCCGAGGCTTTCGGCAGCAGCAATGCCCGGCACGATCAACGAAAATGCCGTCGCCGCCAGCATCACCCCGGCGCCAAAACCCAGCAAGGTATCGCTGAGTGCCTGGGGCATGCGCCGAATCACCAGCACCGGGACAGCGCCAAGCGCCGTGCCAAGGGCGCAGATCGCGCCGCCCTGCAACGCCCGCGACAGCCTCGGCTCGAGATTCAGCCATTCCAGCCCGTGGGCGACCAGCAAGGTCATGCCCGCCAACAGCAATAGCGATCCCACTGCGTAACGAAACATACGCCCACTTCCGATCGCCAGTGTTTCAGTGCCCATAGTCAGCCTTGGATTGTTTTTATAGAAGACTTAAACCAGTGCGGCCTGATAGCGCGCAGCCACTTCAGGCCAATTGATCACGTTGTAGAACGCATTGATGTATTCCGGACGACGGTTCTGATAACGCAGGTAATAGGCGTGCTCCCAGACGTCGAGACCGAGAATCGGCGTGTTGCCATTCATCAACGGGCTGTCCTGATTGCCGCTGCTTTCCACGATCAGCTTTTTCTCCGGGGTCACGCTGAGCCAGGCCCAGCCGCTGCCGAAGCGGGTCAGTGCGGCTTTGGTGAAGTATTCCTTGAAGCTGTCGAGGCCGCCCAGATGTTCATCGATGGCCTTGGCCAGCGCGCCATCCGGCTTGCCGCCACCGTTGGGCACCATGACTTCCCAGAACAGCGAATGGTTGGCGTGACCGCCGCCCTGATTGATCACCGCCGCACGAAGCTTTTCCGGCAATTGCTGAACGCTGGCGACGAGTTTTTCCACTGGCCATTCGGCGTATTCAGTGCCTTCTACCGCCGCGTTGAGGTTGTTGATGTAGGTCTGGTGATGCTTGGTGTAGTGAATTTCCATGGTCTGCGCATCGATATGCGGCTCGAGGGCGTCGTAGGCGTAAGGCAAGGCAGGCAAGGTAAAAGCCATTTCAATGGACTCCATGGTGATGAGGGGCAGGCGCGCGGCGCGCATTGCCGGTATCCGGGTGCAGCAGGCGCTGGGTGCGCGGGTATTCGCCGTGTTCACTGATGAAATTCAGCAGCTCGACGTAGGTCTTGCTGCTCTGGCGCAACGCCGCTTCACGCAATGCCAGGCGCAGGCGTTCGTCCTGCATGGTCTGCAACAGCCGTTGGTGGATGGCGCAGAGATACTCGGCGCTCTCCTCAGGCTGATTCAGGCGCAGGTGCAAGTCCGCCAGGTTGTGATGGGAGATGACGCAGGCCGCCACCGCTTCGTCGGCATCCGCCCAGCGTTCGAACAACACTTGCGCCAGGGCCAGGGCCTGCAGGTAAGCCTCACGGGCGTCGATCAATTCGCCGAGCATGAAGCAGCGATTGGCCCGTTCGATCGTGCGTTTCCAGTGCTCCATGGTGAGCCTCCAAAGCGGTTGCAGGTTTTACACGCCGCCGGCGGTGAGCTTCTCGGGATTGAGCAACTCTTCCAGCTGGCTGCGCGACAGGTCGGTATGTTCGAGGGCGACGTCGATCACCGCGCGACCTTCCTTGTAGGCCTGCTTGGCGATTTCGGCGGCTTTCTGGTAACCGATGATCGGGTTGAGCGCAGTGACCAGAATCGGATTGCGTGACAACGCTTCCTTCAGGCGCGATTCGTTGACTTTGAAGCTGGTGATGGCTTTGTCACCGAGCAGGCGGCTGGAGTTGGCCAGCAGTTCGATACTGCTCAGCAGGTTCTGCGCAATGATCGGCAGCATCACGTTCAATTCGAAGTTGCCCGACTGGCCGGCGATGGTGATCACCGAATCGTTGCCGATCACTTGCGCAGCGACCATGGCGGTGGCTTCGGGGATCACCGGATTGACCTTGCCCGGCATGATCGACGAACCCGGCTGCAAAGCTTCGAGTTCGATTTCGCCGAGGCCGGCGAGCGGGCCGGAGTTCATCCAGCGCAAGTCGTTGGCGATTTTCATCAGCGACACGGCGGTGGCCTTGAGTTGGCCGGAGACGGCGACGGCGGTGTCCTGCGAGCCGATCAGCGCGAACAGATCCTTGCCGGGGGTGAATTGCACATCGGTCAGTTGGCTCAACTGACGGCTGAAACGCGCGGCGAACTCAGGGTGTGCGTTGATCCCGGTGCCGACCGCCGTGCCGCCCTGCGCCAGCGATTGCAGGCTCGGCAGCAGATCCTGCAGATGAGCGATGTTGGCCTTCAGTTGTTGCGCCCAGCCATTGAGTACCTGGCTCATGCGCACCGGCATCGCGTCCATCAAATGCGTGCGACCGGTTTTGACGTGATGATGCACTTGCACGGCTTTGTGCTCGATCACTTGCACCAGATGCAACAGCGCCGGCAGCAGTTGTTCGTGCAGGGCCAGCGCAGCGCTGACGTGGATGGTGGTCGGGATGATGTCGTTGCTGCTCTGGCCACAGTTGACGTGATCGTTGGCGTTGACCGGCTCGCCGAGCAAACGGCTGGCCAGGGTGGCAATCACTTCATTGGCGTTCATGTTGGAGCTGGTGCCGGAGCCGGTCTGGAAGATGTCCACCGGGAAATGCTGCATGAAATCGCCTTCGAGCAAACCTTGCGCGGCGTCGCTGATGGCTTTGCCCTGAGCGGCAGTGATCTGGCTGAGTTCGACGTTGGCGCGGGCTGCGGCGGCTTTGGCGAGGATCAGCGCGCGGATGAATTGCGTCGGCATCGGTTTGCCGCTGATCGGGAAGTTATCCACTGCGCGCTGGGTTTGCGCGCCGTAGAGAGCGTCCACCGGCACCTGCAGTTCGCCCATGCTGTCGCGCTCAATACGTGTCTTGGTCATCGGTAAATCCTTGGACTAATTCAATGAGAGGAATCGAGGGAAGCAACTCGCAAGTGGCGAGCTGCCAGGTGTAGCGCTGCCAGCGGTTGAGCCGGCATTTGCACAGGGACAGGCGCTCCATTTCACGCAGCGGGCGCCAGGCTTGATCGAGACAGACGCTTCGCCAATGCCACGGCAAGGCGATGTCGGTGGCCGTGTCGAGCAGCAGACGGAAGGAAGTTTCAGCGATGGTCCAGGGAGAAGTTGCCGTACAACAGGCCAGATACCGGCCTTCGGCCAGATAGTGTTCGATCAGGCGCGGCTCGTCGGGATCCATCGCGCAACGGATCTGGCGACTCATCCAGCGCCAGCTTTCGAGGTACGGCTGCTCGTGCAAGGCAGAACTCATGATCCGGGGCTCATCCGATAATGAGATTTATTATTAGATGATAATGAGAACCAAAACAAGCCTGGGATATGCACACCCCCTGTGGGAGCGAGCTTGCTCGCGAATACGGACTTTCAGTAACAACATCTCTGACTGACGCAACGCATTCGCGAGCAAGCTCGCTCCCACAGGAGATTTGTGCCAGACATGAAAAAGGCGCGCCATCCGAGTAGATGGCGCGCCTTTTTTGTCACGGTTGGAGCTTAGCTGCCCGCCACCGTCATCCGCTCGATCAACACCGAACCGGTGCGAATGTTGCTGCGCAGTTCCAAATCATTACCCACGGCAACGATCTGCTTGAACATGTCACGCATGTTGCCGGCGATGGTGACTTCCTGCACCGCAAACTGGATTTCGCCGTTTTCGACCCAGAAGCCTGCCGCCCCGCGCGAATAGTCGCCGGTGACCATGTTCAAGCCATGGCCCATCAACTCGGTGACCAACAAGCCACGGCCCATGCGCTTCAACAGCGCCGCCTGATCCTCATCGCCATGAGTGACGAACAGGTTGTGCACGCCACCCGCGTTAGCGGTGCTCGGCATGCCTAGTTTGCGTCCGGAGTAAGTGCCGAGAATGTACGAGACCAATTCGCCCTTTTCGACGAACGGTTTGGCGTACGTCGCCAGGCCGTCACCGTCGTACGAAGCACTGCCCATTGCGCGCATCAGGTGCGGACGCTCATCGATGGTCAGCCATTCCGGGAACAATTTTTGCCCCAGAGTGCCTTCAAGGAACGACGATTTGCGATACAGACTGCCGCCGGACACTGCGGAAAGAAAACTGCCGAACAGGCCACCGGCCAGTTCGGCAGAAAACAGCACTGGCACTTCGCAGGTCGGCACCGGCCGCGCACCCAGGCGACTCGCGGCTCGTTGCGCAGCACGCTTACCGATGCTGACCGGATCGGCGAGCAATTCGCCCTGACGGCTCACGTCGTACCAGTAATCGCGCTGCATCTGGCCGTCGGCCTCGGCGATCATCACGCAACTCAAGCTGTGCCGGGTCGAGGCATAGCCACCGATGAAACCGTGACTGTTGCCGTACACACGGCAGCCCTGATGAGTGCTGAGGGTGGTGCCGTCAGCGTTCTTGATCCGCGCATCGGCGTCGAATGCCGCTGCTTCACAGAGCAAGGCCTTCTCGATGGCTTGCTCCGGCGTGATGTCCCACTCGTGGAACAGATCGAAATCGTGCTGTTCCTTGGCCATCAACGCCGCATCGGCCAGGCCCGAGGCCTCGTCTTCGGAGGTGTGTTTGGCGATAGCCAGTGCCGCCGCGACGGTTTCGCGAATGGCGTCCGGTCCGGTGGCAGAGGTGCTGGCCGAGCCTTTGCGCTGACCTACATACAGCGTGATGCCAAAGCCCTGATCACGATTGAACTCGACCGTTTCGACCTCGCGCTGGCGCACCGAAGTCGACAGTCCCTGCTCCAGCGACACGGCTACTTCGCAGGCGCTGGCGCCCTGACGCTTGGCTTCGGCGATGATCTGCTCGACCTGTTCCTGCAGTGCCGGCAATGCCTGCGGGCCGACGCTTTGAACTGCACTCATGCTCATCTCCACTCAAATTCTGCTTTCGGCTAGGGTCATCGAGCGACCGGGCCGGACAAGCGGCCCCCGACTGGTTATCATGGCGGCGTTTCTTTGCGGACTGCCACCATGGTTGATTCTTACGACGACTCCCTCGATACGGGAGAAAAAAGCAAATCTCAGGTCAAACGCGAGCTGCATGCTCTGGTTGACCTCGGCGAGCGCCTGACAACACTCAAGCCTGACTTGATCGCAAAACTGCCACTGACCGACGCCATGCGCCGGGCTTTGGCCGATGCGCCCAAGCACACCGCGAACATCGCGCGTAAACGGCACCTGCAGTTCATCGGCAAACTGATGCGCGATCAGGACACTGACGCGATTCTGACCTTGCTCGATCAACTCGATGCCTCGACTCGTCAGTACAACGAGCGTTTCCACAATCTCGAACGCTGGCGTGATCGCCTGATCGCGGGCGACGATGCCGTTCTGGAAAAATTCGTCGTCGAGTACCCGGACGCCGATCGCCAGCAATTGCGTTCCCTGATCCGTCAGGCTCAGCACGAGGTTGCGCAAAACAAACCTCCTGCTTCCAGCCGCAAGATCTTCAAGTACATCCGTGAGCTGGACGAGACTCAACGCGGTCTGCGTTGATATTCGACCCCGTAGGAGCTGCCGCAGGCTGCGATCTTTTGATCTTAAGAGCAAAG
>NZ_JBSVXS010000058.1:0-35489 GCF_054070155.1 Pseudomonas sp. SDT291_1_S447 | reverse complement strand
CCATTCAAATGTAGGAGTGAGCCTGCTCGCGATAGTGTTGTGTCAGTCAATTAATTTTGTCTGACACTTCGCTATCGCGAGCAGGCTCACTCCTACAAGGGTTTTGTGTTGAAGCTTAAGGCTTGGCAGCGGCCAGGATCAGCGCTTTCATCTCGGATACCGCGGACTTGAAGCCGACGAACAACGCATGCGCCACCAGCGCGTGGCCGATGTTCAGTTCGTTAATGCCCTTGATTGCCGCGACGGCTTCAACGTTGTGGTAATGCAAGCCGTGACCCGCGTTTACGATCAAGCCTTGGGCCAAACCAAACGCCACGCCATCGGCAACGCGCTTGAGCTCTTCAGCCACTTCAGTCGGGGTTTCAGCATCGGCATAACGACCGGTGTGCAGCTCGATGGCTGGCGCACCGACGCGCTTCGATGCAGCGATCTGACGCTCGTCGGCATCGATGAACAGCGACACTTCGCTGCCGATCTTCGACAGACGCTCGACCGCGGCCTTGATGCGTTCTTCCTGCCCGGCGACATCCAGACCACCTTCAGTGGTCAGCTCCTGACGGGTTTCCGGGACCAGACAAATGTGCGCCGGGCGGATACGCTCGGCGAACGCCATCATTTCTTCGGTGACGCCCATTTCGAAGTTCATGCGGGTTTGCAGCACATCCTTGAGCAGAAGTACGTCACGCTCTTGAATGTGCCGACGGTCTTCACGCAGGTGCACGGTGATGCCATCGGCGCCCGCCTCTTCCGCGTCCAGTGCAGCCTTGACCGGGTCCGGGTAGCGCGTGCCACGGGCCTGACGCAGGGTGGCGACGTGGTCGATGTTCACGCCAAGAAGAATGCGATTGCTGGTGGTCACGGATGCGCGCTCCTGAAGGAAAAGATTCGGCGCACAGCATACACGGGGCTAGGGCTTGCGAAACAGCTCGCGACTGACGAGAGGCCGACCGCCCAAGTGAACAGCCAGTGCCTGACGCATCAAGCGCTTGGCAGCAGAGAGAGCGCCGGGAGCGGTCCAGTCGGCTTCGGCCATGGCCAGTAGTTCAACGCCGTTGAACAGGCCGGGTTGCAGCAGGAAGACTCGCTCCAGGCCCGCATCCACTTGCAGACGATAGAGACCATCTGGCGCGACGGGCTCGCCATGGACGTCGGTATTCAACGAAAAGCCGTAGCCGAGATCGTCCAGCAGTCGCCACTCGAAGGAGCGCAGCAATGGCTCAAGCGGTCTACCTTCAGCTAATGCCAACAAGGTTGCGGCGTAGTGATCGAACACCGCTGGATGCGGATCTTCGGCAGGCAGCAAACGGATCAGCAACTCATTGAGATAGAGACCACTGAACAGCGCCTCGCCGTTGAGCCACGCCGAAGTGCCAGAACTCTCCATGCGCCCGACATTCTTCAACTCACCCTTGCCGCGGAACTCCACTTCCAGCGACACGAACGGCCTCGCCAATGTCCCGGCCTTGCCCCGCGCACTGCGCAACACCGCCCGCAGCCGACCTTGCGGCGTGAGGAAATCCACCAACGCGCTGGTTTCGCGGTAGGCGCGACTGTGCAGAACGTAGGCGGGTTGGGCGGGAGGTGGTGTTGAGGACATGGAGCTCTCATTGATAAAAACGCGGTTCTATATTCACCCCAAAACCAATGTGGGAGCGAGCTTGCTCGCGAATGCTGGGTGACAGTCAACAAATATGTCGGCTGGCACTACGCCTTCGCGAGCAAGCTCGCTCCCACAGGTTTCTTCGGTGTTGCGACAACCGCGTTTTTACAGTTCGCCGTAACCCAGCGAACGCAGCGCACGCTCGTCGTCGGACCAGCCGCCCTTCACCTTGACCCACAGGTTGAGCATGATCTTGGAGTCGAACAGCAGCTCCATATCCTTGCGCGCTTCGGTGCCGATGCGCTTGATGCGCTCGCCCTTGTCGCCAATGATGATCTTCTTCTGGCCGTCACGTTCAACGAGGATCAAGGCGTGGATGTGCAGGGTTTTGCCCTGCTGCTTGAACTCTTCGATTTCGACGGTGATCTGGTACGGCAGCTCGGCGCCCATCTGGCGCATGATTTTCTCGCGCACCAGTTCAGCGGCGAGGAAACGGCTGCTGCGGTCAGTGATCTGGTCTTCCGGGAAGAAGTGATCGTTCTCCGGCAGATGATCAGCGATAACCTTTTCCAGCGCTTCGAGGTTGTGCCCGTGCTGCGCGGAAATCGGAATGATCTGCGCGTTCGGCAGTTGTTCCTGCAACCAGCTGAGGTGTGGCATCAGCTCGGCTTTGTCTTCGATGCGGTCGGTCTTGTTCAGCGCGACGATCAGCGGGCCGGTCACATACTGCACGCGCTCCAGAACCATCTGGTCCTCGTCGGTCCACTTGGTGCGATCAACCACGAAGATCACCACGTCGACGTCTTTCAACGCCGCCGAAGCGGTTTTGTTCATGTAACGGTTCAGGGCCTTTTCGCCACCCTTGTGCATGCCGGGGGTGTCGACGTAGATCGCTTGCACGTCACCTTCGGTTTTGATCCCGAGCATGTTGTGGCGAGTGGTCTGCGGCTTGCGCGAGGTGATCGCGAGCTTCTGGCCAAGGATGTGGTTGAGCAACGTCGACTTACCGACGTTGGGGCGGCCGACGATGGCAACATAGCCACAGCGAGTTGCGTTTGTATCAGTCATTGCCATTCTCCACGCCCAGGGCAATCAGTGCTGCGGCGGCCGCTACCTGTTCGGCAATACGACGGCTCACACCCTGACCTCGGCTTTTTTCATTCAGTAAGACAACTTCGCACTCGACGAAGAAGGTTCGGCAGTGCGGCTCGCCCTGGATATCCACCACTTCATAGCGTGGCAGATCGCAACCGCGCGATTGCAAGTGTTCCTGCAAACGGGTTTTCGGATCCTTGTTGGTGTCGACCAGGGTCAGGCCTTCGAACTCGCCCGCCAGCCAGGCCAGAACGCGTTCGCGCGCCATGTCCATGCCGGCATCGAGATAGATCGCACCGATCAACGCTTCGAGGGCATCGGCCAGAATCGATTCGCGACGGAAACCGCCACTTTTCAACTCGCCGGAACCCAGTCGCAGGTAATCGCCAAGGTCGAAACCGCGGGCCAGTACGGCCAGCGTCTCACCTTTTACCAAACGTGCGCGCAAACGCGACAACTGGCCTTCGCGGGCCAGCGGGAAGCGATCGAACAGCGCCTCGCCAGCGACGAAGTTGAGGATGGCATCACCGAGGAATTCCAGGCGTTCGTTGTTGCGCCCGGCAAAACTGCGGTGCGTCAGGGCCAGCAGCATCAGCTCCTGATCCTTGAAGGTGTAACCGAGCTGGCGCTCGAGACGGCTTAGAGAAACGCTCACGGTTTACCCACGCTGAGTTCGTGGCTGGATTCCACTGCCATCGCCGGGATGCGGCGCAGGCCTGGGACAATTAACGCTGTGTTCAAAAATTAAATCCTGGCGATTGCGAAGCCGATTGTGCCGGCTCCAGAAATGCATTCGGCGCTGTGGTCAACAGCGCCGTGTGTGATTACTTGATCAGGCCAACCCGTGAAAAATTCGGCAGGTGACTGAGTTTCGGTTCCGGCCAGCTCATCCAGACCGCGAAGGCCTTGCCGACGATATTCTGGTCGGGAACCATGCCCAGCAGATCCTTGGGAATGTTCGGATCATCCCAGTAGCGACTGTCGTTCGAGTTGTCGCGGTTGTCGCCCATCATGAAGTAGTGCCCGGCGGGGACTGTCCACGAGCGGTCCGGCGTGGCGCGGTAGCGGCTCATTTCCTTGCGGATCAGATGCTCGGCGGCGCCCAGTTTCTCTTTGTACAGCTCGGCGCTGCCGAGCGTGCCCGGTTCGGCACCGACCATCTGCTCGGCAATCGATTCGCCATTCACAAACAGACGTTTGTCAGCGGTATAACGCACCGTGTCGCCCGGCAGGCCGACTACACGTTTGATGTAGTTGACGCTCGGGTCGCTCGGGTAACGGAACACCATTACATCGCCACGCTGGGGGTCACCGACTTCGATGATTTTCTTATCGATCACCGGCAGGCGGATCCCGTAAGAAAACTTGCTCACCAGAATGAAGTCGCCGACGTCCAGGGTCGGTTTCATCGAGCCGGACGGAATCTGGAACGGCTCCACGAGGAACGAACGCAGCACCAGTACGATGAACAACACCGGGAAGAACGACTTGCCATATTCAACCAGCAGCGGCTCTTTGTTCAGTTTCTCGACTACCACGACATCGGGCTGGCTGACACTGCCTTGATAAGAGGCAATGGCCGCCCGGCGACGCGGCGCCAGGATCAACAGATCAAGCAACGCCAACAGGCCGCAGACGAACACGGCGATGACCAGCAACAGCGGGAAATTTAGTGACATAGGACCTAACTATCCAACCTGAGCACTGCGAGGAAGGCTTCTTGTGGAATTTCCACGTTGCCGACCTGCTTCATGCGTTTCTTACCGGCCTTTTGCTTCTCGAGCAGTTTCTTCTTACGGCTGACGTCACCGCCGTAGCATTTGGCCAATACGTTCTTTCTGAGCGCCTTGACGGTTGTCCGGGCAACGATCTGACCACCGATGGCGGCCTGAATGGCTACGTCGAACATCTGACGAGGAATCAGTTCTTTCATCTTCTCGGTCAACTGGCGACCTTTGTAGTGCGAGTTGTCACGGTGCACGATCAATGCGAGGGCATCGACCTTGTCGCCGTTGATCAGCACGTCCAGTTTCACCAGATTAGCCGATTGGTAACGGTCGAAATGGTAATCCAGCGAAGCATAGCCGCGGCTGGTGGATTTGAGACGATCGAAGAAGTCCAGGACCACTTCGTTCATCGGCAGGTCGTAAGTGACTTGCACCTGATTGCCGAGGAACAGCATGTCGACTTGAACGCCGCGCTTCTCGATGCACAGGGTGATGACGTTGCCCAAGTGTTCCTGCGGCACCAGAATGTTGGCGCGCACGATCGGCTCGCGCATGTCTTCGATCGACGACACATCCGGAAGCTTGGATGGGTTGTCGACGTAAATCGTTTCACCGGTTTTCAGCACCAGCTCGAAAATTACCGTTGGCGCCGTGGTGATCAGGTCCAGGTCGTACTCGCGCTCGAGGCGCTCCTGGATGATTTCCATGTGCAGCATGCCGAGGAAGCCGCAACGGAAGCCGAAGCCCAGTGCGTCGGAGCTTTCCGGGGTGTATTGCAGCGACGAGTCGTTGAGTGTCAGCTTCTGCAGCGCTTCGCGGAAATCCTCGAAGTCGTCGGAGCTGACCGGGAACAGACCGGCGTAAACCTGTGGCTGGATGCGTTTGAAGCCTGGCAGCACTTCAACGTCCGGGGTCGAACTCAGGGTCAGGGTGTCACCGACAGGTGCACCGTGAATGTCCTTGATACTGGCGATGATGAAGCCCACTTCGCCGGCCTTCAGATCTGAAGTAGCGGTGTGCTTCGGGTTGAACACGCCAACGCTGTCGACCAGATGGATCTTGCCGGTGGACTTGACGAGGATCTTGTCGCCCTTCTTTACGCGGCCATGACGCACGCGCACCAGGGAGACAACGCCCAGATAGTTGTCGAACCAGGAGTCGATGATCAACGCTTGCAGCGGATCTTCGATGTTGCCGGTCGGCGCAGGAATGGTGTGCACCAGACGCTCGAGCACCTCGTCGACACCCAGGCCGGTCTTGGCGCTGCAGGTGACGGCGTCGGTGGCGTCGATGCCGATGATCTTCTCGATCTCGTCCTTGACGCGATCGGGATCGGCCTGTGGCAGGTCGATCTTGTTCAGCACCGGCATGACCTCAAGGCCCTGCTCGATAGCGGTGTAGCAGTTGGCTACGGACTGGGCTTCTACGCCTTGACCGGCGTCGACCACCAGCAAAGCGCCTTCACAAGCAGCCAGGGAACGGCTGACTTCGTAGGTGAAGTCGACGTGGCCCGGGGTGTCAATGAAGTTCAGCTGATACTTGATGCCATCTTTGGCCGTGTAATAAAGGGTGACGCTGTGGGCCTTGATGGTGATCCCGCGTTCACGCTCCAGATCCATGGAGTCCAGTACCTGGGCTTCCATTTCACGCTCGGCCAGGCCGCCGCACATCTGGATGAAGCGATCGGCCAGCGTCGACTTGCCATGGTCAATGTGGGCGATGATGGAGAAATTGCGGATATGACTCAAATCACTCACGGATCAACACTCAAAAAGGCTGCAGGCATAGCCCGCCGAAAAATAGCCGGGAATTGTACCTGATACACGGCGCAAGCGTCACGCTCACCTGTCACCCGGATTGCATGCAAAAACGCCCCGATCTGTCGACCGAGGCGTTTTCAAGGTTTGAAGCACAGGTCAATCGCCTGTCATCAACCGGCTCTTCGCAGCAGCCAGACACCCGCCAGCGCACAGACACCGGCCGGCACCAGCACCGCGAACAGCGGCGAGAAACCGAACACCAGGCTCGACGGGCCGAGCAAATCCTGGACGATACGGAAGGTGAAGCCCACCAGCACGCCGGTGAACACCCGCTGGCCGAGGGTCACCGAGCGCAGCGGGCCGAAGATGAAGGAGATGGCCATCAACACCAGCGCGGCGGTGACCAGCGGTTGCAACACCTTGACCCAAAATGCCAGCCAGTAGCGACCATTGCTCAAGCCCTGCTCGGACAAATAGTGGATATAGCCCCACAGACCGCTGATCGACAGCGATTCCGGGGCCATGACCACGGTGCTGAGCAGTTGCGGGCTCAGGGACACGTCCCAGCGCTCGGTAGGCGTATTCACGACTTCAGTGCTGCGCTCATTGAATTTGGTCGTCGCCACATCGGTGAGCTGCCAATGATTGCCATCGAACTCAGCCTTTTTGGCGAAGCTCGAACTGAGCAGATGGCGCTCCTTGTCGAAGTGATAACGGGTCACGCCATACAGCAGGCCGTTCGGTTGCACGGCGTTGATGTGAATGAATTCCTCACCCTGACGGTGCCACATACCGTGCTTGGCGCTTTGCGCGTCGCCGCTGCCCTGCGCCAGCGAGCGGTTGGCCTGGGCCATGCTTTCGGTCGCCGGAGCGACGTATTCGCCGATCAGCACGCCAGCCAGCATCAGCACCAGCATCGGCTTCATGACCGCCCAGACGATACGGCCGATGGACACACCGGCAGCACGCATTACAGTCAGTTCGCTGCTGCTGGCCAGACTGCCGAGACCGATCAGGCAACCAATCAATGCGGCCATCGGCAGCATCTCGTAGAGACGACGTGGCGCGGTCAGCAACACGAAGCTCAGCACATCAACGAGGGTGTAGGTGTCGCTAACGTCGCCCATCTCGTCGATGAAGGCGAACAAGGTCGCCAGACCGAGAATGATGGCCAGCACGGCGATGATCGCCATGAACACGCTGCTGCCGATGTAGCGGTCGAGTTTAACCACGGGCCACCTCCAGCGCAGCGGAGCGACGGCTGGCCATCTTCAGATGTAGCGGCTCCCAATAGAGCAGGCCGAGACCGATGATCAGGAAGATCGCATGCACCCACCACAGGCCGAGGGCCGGCGGGATCTTGCCCTTCTCGAGGGCGCCGCGGGCGGCAATCAGGATGGTCAGGTAAGCCATATAAAGGAGAATCGCCGGCAGCAACTTGAGGAAACGCCCTTGGCGCGGATTGACTCGCGACAGCGGCACCGCCATCAGGGTCACGATAAATACCAGCAGCGGCAGGGACAAACGCCATTGCAGTTCGGTTTTCGAGCGGATGTCATCGCTGCCCAGCAGAGACGAGGTCGGCATGGCGTCACGGTCGGTGACTTCTTCGCTGACGTCCGGCTTGGGCAACAGCACGCCGTAGGTTTCGTAATGAATGGCGCGGTAATCGGCCTGACCCGGGCTGCCGTCATAGCGATAGCCGTTATCGAGGATCAGATAGCGATTGCCGTCGGGGCGCACTTCCTGACGACCGCTTTCGGCCACCAGCACGGAAATCCCGCGATCCTTTTGATCGGCACCGAGGTTTTTCTGCGAAATGAATACGCTGCCCAGATTGACGCGATCATCACTCAGGGTTTCTGTGTAGGTCACCCGAGTACCGTCACGCAGGGCCTGGAAACGCCCCGGCTCGAGGGTATCGAATTCAGTCAGCGCGTCCTGCTTGTTCAGCAGCAACTGGAATTGATTGGCGCCTTGCGGGGCCAGGCCCAAGCTCAGCCACGCCACCACCAGTGCAACCAGCGTCGCCGGAAACAGGGTCATGCGAAACAGCTTCTGCTGGCTCATGCCGGTGGCCGAAAGCACTGTCATCTCGCTTTCCAAGTACAGGCGACCGTACGCCAGCAGGATCCCGAGGAACAGGCCGAGCGGCAGAATCAGTTGCAGGAAACCCGGCAGACGAAAGCCCATGATCAGGAACAGCGAGCCCGGATCGAGCTGGCCGGCAGCGGCCTGTGCCAGATATTTGATGAAGCGACCGCTCATGATGATGACCAACAGCACGGCACTCACGGCGCTGAGGGTCAACAGGACTTCGCGGGACAGATAACGGAAGACGATCAAACCAGACACTCCAGGGTTGTCAGGCTAAGGCGGCCAAACAAGCAAACACATCGACCGGCCCGCAACGCAGAGCCGTCGAAAAAAGATGCGGCATTATCCTGTGATTGAGGGCGCCTGTCACTGCGCACACTCATCCATGTCTGTAATCCTTTGCAGATCGTACAACCTAGGGGGCGTTCTCAATTAGTTTTCACACCGCGCCGGGTCTGCTGTTGTGCAGGGCAAGGCGCGAGAAGCGTGGTTTGGTCATTCCAAATAAGCTTCGAGCAACGCAGCCCTGCACAACAGCAGGCCCGGCCCTTCGGGTTGTGCCTTAAAGCCGGCCAGTCTGCGTTGCAGGCCTTGGAAAGGGAACAACCATTCCCAGCGGCCTGCGCCTTGTCTGGCTGGCTTTAAGGCGACAACGCGGTGTGAAAACTAATTGAGAACACCCCCTAGGGTTGTCAGGTGCGGGGAGCGGGGTTCAAACTGCGGCCCTTGTCGCAGGCTTTGGCCTGCGCCTCTTCTATCTATAAGCAGGCGACTGCGGACACCGTCGAACGCCTGCGTGTTGACCATTCATTCAGGGATCCGGACATGGAACTGGTTGTAAAAAGCGTTAGCCCAGAAACGTTGAAAACCGCCACCCTGGTGGTTGCTGTCGGCGAAGGCCGCAAACTCGGCGTCGCCGCCAAACAAGTCGACGAACTGAGCGGTGGCGCGATTAGCGCCGTGCTCAAGCGTGGCGATCTGGCTGGTAAAGTCGGTCAAAGCCTGCTGTTGCACAGCCTGCCAAACCTCAAAGCCGAGCGCGTGCTGCTGGTCGGCGTGGGCAAGGATGAAGAACTGGGCGACCGTCCGTTCCGTAAAATCGTGGCTGGCATCCTCAACACCCTGAAGGGTCTGGGCGGCAGCGACGCCGTGCTGGCGCTGGATGAAGTTATTGTCAAAAACCGCGACAGCTACGGCAAAACCCGCCTGCTGGCGGAAACTCTGGTGGACGGCGAATACACCTTCGACCAGTTCAAGAGCCAGAAAGCCGAGCCGCGCGCTCTGAAAAAAATCACCCTGCTGACCATCAAGGCTGCACAAGCTGAAGTGCAGCGCGCGGTGAACCACGCCACTGCAATCGCCAACGGCATGGCGTTCACCCGCGACCTGGGCAACCTGCCGCCGAACATCTGCCACCCGACCTTCCTCGGCGAACAAGCGAAGAATCTGGGCAAAGAGTTCAAGGATCTGAAAGTCGAAGTCCTCGACGAGAAGAAGATCAAATCCCTGGGCATGGGCTCGTTCTACGCCGTCGGCCAGGGCAGCGAGCAGCCGCCGCGCCTGATCGTCATGCAATACAACGGCGGCAAGAAATCCGAGAAGCCGTACGCCCTGGTCGGTAAAGGCATCACCTTCGACACCGGCGGCATCAGCCTGAAGCCAGGCGCCGGCATGGACGAAATGAAATACGACATGGGCGGCGCGGCCTCCGTGTTCGGCACCCTGCGTGCCGTGCTTGAACTGAAACTGCCGATCAACCTGGTGTGCATCCTCGCTTGCGCGGAAAACATGCCGAGCGGCAACGCGACCCGTCCGGGCGACATCGTCACCACCATGAGCGGCCAGACCGTGGAAATCCTCAACACCGACGCCGAAGGCCGTCTGGTGCTGTGCGACGCGCTGACCTACTCCGAGCGTTTCAAGCCACAAGCGGTGATCGACATCGCCACCCTGACCGGCGCTTGCGTCGTCGCACTGGGTGCGCACACCTCGGGCCTGCTGGGCAACAATGACGAACTGATCGACCAACTGCTCAGCGCCGGTAAAGCCGCTGACGACCGTGCCTGGCAATTGCCGCTGTTCGACGAATACCAAGAGCAACTGGACAGCCCGTTCGCCGACATCGCCAACATTGGCGGGCCGAAAGCCGGGACCATCACGGCTGCATGCTTCCTGTCGCGCTTCACCAAGAACCTCAACTGGGCGCACCTGGACATCGCCGGCACCGCGTGGACCAGCGGCGGCAAGGACAAGGGCGCCACTGGCCGTCCAGTACCGCTGCTGACCCAGTACCTGCTGGATCGTGCCAAAGCCTGAACCCGCTGATGGGCGGCGTCACTTTCGGGTGACGCCGCCTGCTGCTCTGGAACCGCAATGACCAAAGTCGACTTCTATATCCTGCCCAGCGCCGATCCGTCGGCTCGCCTGGACTTTGCCTGCAAGCTCACCGAGAAAGCCTGGCGCATGGGGCACCGCATCTACCTGCATTGCAGCGATGCGGCTCAGCGCGATGATCTCGATGCGCGCCTGTGGGCATTCAAGGGCGAAACGTTCGTGCCGCATGGCCCTGCCGACAGTGAGCCGGACGGTTTGATCGTTTTGGGACTGGGTGACGACTGCGGTCAGCATCAGGACTTACTGGTCAATCTCGACCTGAAAGTCCCGGCCTTCGCCAGCAAATTCGCCCGCGTGGCGGAAGTGGTGGTCGAAGATCCGACGATTCGGGCGGCCGCGCGGGAGAGTTTCCGTTTCTACCGCGAACAGGGCTATCCTCTGCAAGATCACCGTTTACAGCGACTCTGAGCATTCCAATGGACACTCCGAAACCGCAGCAAAAGCCAACTCACCTGCTGGACGATCTTGAATCGATCCGCCAGTTGCTCGGCGATGACAACCTGCAACCGCCGCTGCTGACCGACACGGTCGACGATGGCGAACAGGAACAGATTCCGATGTTGTTTGATTCGGTTGGCAACGAGCCGGCCGCTGTCGAACCACCACCCGCGCCAGCTCCGACACCCGCCGTACAACCGGCGGCACCTGTGGATAAAGGCCCGGACGCCCTGCTCCACCTCGACAGCGAACTGCGCGCCGCCGCGCAATTGATCATGCAGGACGTGATTGACGATTTCGCGCCGCACATCGAAACCGAAATCAAACGCCGCCTCGATGCACGGATGGAACGACTGCTCAGCCAGTACGAATAATCCCCAATCCCCTGTGGGAGCCAGCCTGCTGGCGATAGCAGCACCTCGGTTTTCCTGAAAAACCGCAGCGCCAGCATCGCGAGCAGGCTCACTCCTACATTTAGATCCCCTCCGGGCCCGCCCCGCTCGCCCTCGGCCCCATGCCCCGCTATACTCGTCGGCTTTTCCTGAATTAATGCCAATAGGGTCCCGCCGCGCATGGATAAGACCTACCAGCCGCACGCCATTGAAACTTCCTGGTACAACACCTGGGAGTCCGAGAACTACTTCGCCCCGCAAGGCGCGGGCGACTCCTACACCATCATGATCCCGCCGCCGAACGTCACCGGCAGCCTGCACATGGGTCACGGTTTCAACAACGCGATCATGGACGCCCTGATCCGTTTCCGTCGCATGCAGGGTCGCAACACCCTTTGGCAGCCGGGCACCGACCACGCCGGTATCGCCACGCAGATGCTGGTGGAGCGTCAACTCGAAGCCCAGGGCCAGAATCGCCATGATCTGGGCCGCGAAAAATTCCTCGAGAAAGTCTGGGAATGGAAGGATCAGTCCGGCGGCAACATCAGCCGTCAGATCCGCCGCCTCGGCTCGTCCGTTGACTGGAGCCGCGAGCGCTTCACCATGGACGATGGCCTCTCGGAAGCGGTCAAAGAAGCGTTTGTGCGCCTGCACGAAGACGGTTTGATCTATCGCGGCAAGCGTCTGGTCAACTGGGACACCAAGTTGCACACGGCGATTTCCGACCTCGAAGTGGAAAACCACGACGAGAAAGGTTTCCTGTGGAACCTCAAGTACCCGCTGGCCGACGGTGCGAAAACCGCTGATGGCAACGATTTCCTGATCGTCGCGACCACCCGTCCGGAAACCATGCTCGGCGACTCCGCCGTCGCGGTGAACCCGAACGACGAGCGCTACCAGGCCCTGATCGGCAAGTTTGTCGAGCTGCCACTGGTTGGCCGCCGCATCCCGATCATCGCCGACGATTACTGCGATCCTGAATTCGGCACCGGCTGCGTGAAAATCACCCCGGCCCACGATTTCAACGACTACGAAGTCGGCAAGCGCCACAACCTGCCGTTGCTGAACATCTTCGACAAGAACGCCGCCGTACTGCCGGCCTGTCAGGTGTTCAACCTCGACGGCACGCTGAACGACAGCATCGACGGCAAGATCCCGGCAGAATACGTCGGCCTCGACCGCTTCGAAGCGCGCAAGCAAATCGTCGCTGCATTCGATGCCGCCGGCCTGTTGGTCAGCGTCAACGACCACGGTCTGAAAGTGCCGAAAGGTGACCGCTCCGGCACCATCATCGAGCCGTGGCTGACCGACCAGTGGTACGTGTCGACCAAGCCTTTGGCCGAGCCTGCGATTGCTGCCGTTGAAGACGGTCTCATTCAGTTCGTGCCGAAGCAGTACGAAAACATGTACTTCTCGTGGATGCGCGACATCCAGGACTGGTGCATCAGCCGTCAGCTGTGGTGGGGCCACCGGATTCCGGCCTGGTACGGCGAGTCGGGCAAGGTCTACGTCGGTCGCGACGAAGCCGAAGTGCGTGCCAAGCACAACCTCGGCCCGGACGTGGCGCTGCAACAGGACAATGACGTACTCGACACCTGGTTCAGTTCCGGCCTGTGGACCTTCTCCACCCTGGGCTGGCCTGAGCAGACTGAATTCCTGAAGAAATTCCACTCCACCGACGTGTTGGTGACGGGCTTCGACATCATTTTCTTCTGGGTTGCCCGGATGATCATGCTGACCATGCACCTGATCAAGAACGAAGACGGCACCCCGCAGGTTCCGTTCAAGACCGTTTATGTGCACGGTCTGGTGCGTGACGGCCAGGGCCAGAAGATGTCCAAGTCCAAGGGCAACGTCCTTGACCCGCTGGACATCATCGACGGCATCGAGCTGGAAGAACTGGTGCAGAAACGCACCTCCGGCATGATGCAGCCGAAACTGGCGAAGAAGATCGAGAAGCAGACCCGCGACGAGTTCGCCGACGGCATCGCCAGCTACGGCACCGACGCCCTGCGCTTCACCTTCTGCTCGCTGGCCTCGACCGGTCGCGACATCAAGTTCGACATGGGCCGCGTCGAAGGTTATCGCAACTTCTGCAACAAGATCTGGAACGCTGCGCGTTACGTTCTGGACAAGGGCGAAGACTGCGGTCAGAACGGCGAAGCCTACGAGCTGTCGCTGGCGGATCGCTGGATCATCTCGCAGTTGCAACGCACCGAAGCCGAAGTGACCCGTCAACTCGATCAGTTCCGTTTCGACCTGGCGGCGCAAGCGCTGTACGAGTTCATCTGGAACCAGTACTGCGACTGGTACCTGGAACTGTCCAAGCCTGTGCTGTGGGACGAGAACGCGCCGGTTGAACGTCAGCGCGGTACTCGCCGTACGCTGGTACGCGTACTGGAAGTGGCGCTGCGTCTGGCGCACCCGTTCATGCCGTTCATCACTGAAGAAATCTGGCAGCGCATCGCGCCGCTGGCCGGCATTCAGGGCAAGACGATCATGCTGCAAGCGTGGCCAGTGGCCAACGAAGAGCGCATTGATCCGGCTGCCGAAGACGACATCGAGTGGCTCAAGGAACTGATGCTCGGCACGCGCAACATCCGTGGCGAAATGAACATCGGCCCGGGCAAGCCATTGCCGATCTACCTGAAGAATGTCAGCGCTGAAGACCAGCGCCGTCTGACCGAGAACGAAGCGCTGCTGAAGAAGCTGGCACGTCTTGAATCGATCACTGTTCTGAAGGCTGGCGAAGAAGCACCGCTGTCCGCCACTGCACTGGTTGGCGAGATGGAAGTGCTGGTGCCGATGGCCGGCCTGATCGACAAGGGCGCTGAACTGGCACGCTTGGACAAGGAAATCCTGCGTCTGCAGGGCGAAGTCCAGCGGGTTGGCGGCAAACTGTCCAACGCCGGTTTCGTCGACAAGGCCCCGGCCGAAGTCATCGAGAAGGAACGCGCCAAACTGGCCGAGGCTGAACAAGCCCTGGGCAAACTGGCCGAGCAGCACGCGCGGATTGCCAGCCTGTAACAGCAAATCGCAATGAAAAAGGGAGGCCCCGGTGGCCTCCCTTTTTTATGCCCACCACATTTCCACTGTAGGAGCTGCCGAAGGCTGCGATCTTTTGATCTTGCTTCTAAAAATCAACATCAAAAGATCGCAGCCTTCGGCAGCTCCTACATGGGTTCGGCGCATGGCCCATCAATGTGGGACAATACCCGCCACTTTCAGCCATACCCGAATCGATCACGCCCATGAACGCCCCCCGCACACCCAAACCTGCGCGCAAGAAGCCTGACTCCGCGACCCCGGCCAAGACCGTTGAGCCGCGTGAAAAGGCCAGCCTGCACCCGCGCAATCGCCATCAGGGTCGTTACGACTTCCCGGCGCTGATCAAAACCACGCCGGAACTGGCGAAGTTCGTGATCACCAACCCGTACGGCAAGGAAAGCATCGACTTCGCCAGCCCCGATGCGGTGCGCGTGTTCAACCGGGCGCTGCTCAAGTCGTTTTATGGCATCCAGCATTGGGATATCCCGGCCGACTACCTCTGCCCACCAGTGCCTGGCCGCGCCGATTACGTGCACTTCCTCGCTGACCTGCTGGCCAGCATGAACGACGGCAAGGTCCCGCGCGGCGCGATCGTCAACGTGCTGGACATCGGCATGGGCGCCAACTGCGTGTATCCGCTGATCGGCAACAGCGAATACCGCTGGCACTTCCTTGGTTCGGAGATTGACCCGACGGCCGTGGCTGCCGCCCGTGCCATCGTCCAGTCCAACGATCTGAACAAGGTTATCCAGTTGCGCCAGCAGGAAAACCGCAAGCACATCCTGATCGGCTTGCTGGAGCCGGGTGAGCGCTTTGACCTGACCATGTGCAACCCGCCGTTCCACGCTTCGATGGATGAAGCGACCAAGGGCAGCGAGCGCAAATGGCGCGCACTGGGCAAGGCCGACCCGAAACGCAAACTGCCAGTGCTGAACTTCGGTGGCCAGTCGGCTGAGCTGTGGTGTGAAGGTGGCGAAGCACGTTTCGTGACGCAATTGATCGCCGAAAGCGCGAATTTCCAGCATAAGGTGCTGTGGTTCAGCACGCTGGTGTCGAAAGCTTCGAACCTGCCAGCCATCGAAACCGCGCTGAAAAAGGCCGGCGTGCTGGAAAGCCAGGTCGTCGAGATGTCTCAGGGCCAGAAGCAGAGCCGCTTTGTGGCCTGGACTTTCCAGACCAAGTCCGAGCAGCAGATCTGGCGCCGCGAGCGCTGGGTACGCTAATAGCTGCGCAGATGCCCCTGTAGGAGCTGCGGCACGCTGCGATCTTTTGATCTTGATCCTGAAAACAAGATCAAAAGATCGCAGCCTCGTTTCACTCGACAGCTCCTACAGGCGGAGTAACGCCTCACCAAATCGCAGACACAAAAAAACCGTGCCCGGATCACTCCGGTGCACGGTTTTTTATTGCCGCGTCTTACTTGTTCACAGCGTCGGTCAGGCCTTTGGCCACAACCAGCTTGATCACTTTCTTCGCAGGGATTTCGATGGCAGCGCCAGTCGAAGGGTTACGGCCAGTGCGGGCAGGACGCTCGGTCACTTTCAGCTTGCCGATACCTGGCAAGGTGATTTCGCCGCCGTTTTCCAGCTGATCGGCAACGATTTGGCCCAGTTGGTCCAGAGCGTTACGCGCGGTGGTTTTCGGCGCGTCGATAGCTTCAGCGATGTCGGCGATCAGTTGGTCTTTAGTAAGAGCCATGTAGTGTTCCTTCCCTATCAAATTCATATGGATTGCAGAGTGCAGTGTCAGCCATCGAGCCCGATCTTCTGGATCTGGCACCCTCGGCGATAACCACGACGAGTCGGGTTATAGATGCCGAAATCAGGGTTTGGTTCGACCTGACAAATGCTGATTGCACGCTTAACGCAGTGACTTCGCGTAAGACCGGGCAAAACTAGCACAGAGACGGGGAAATATCCGCCTCTAGCTACCCATTTGGTCAGCTTTATTGCTCTAAATCGGTAAAAAACTGCATAAGGCCGGTCGTGCGCCCCGGTTTCGCCCTACAACCCGCGCCAAAACCAGTGGTTGCGGTACACTTAGCGCTTTTTCGGGGGAGCCTGCCCTCCTCCCTTCCAACAGCCGAGAAGCCCATGCCGATCCGTCATTGCATCGTCCACCTGATCGACAAAAAACCCGACGGCACACCCGCAGTTCTGCACGCCCGTGACACGGAACTGGCCGAGTCTGCAGCCATCGAGAACATGCTCGCCGACCTCAACGAGAGCTATAACGCCAAACAGGGCAAAGCCTGGGGTCTGTTCCATCCGGAGTCCGGCGCATTCCCCTTCAGCGGCTGGCTGAAGGAATACATGGAAGGCGGCAAGGACTTCACCGCGTTCAGCAAAGTCGCGGTCGAGCACCTGCAAAAGCTGATGGAAGAATCGAACCTGTCCGTGGGTGGCCACGTGCTGTTCGCTCACTATCAGCAAGGCATGACCGATTACCTGGCGATAGCCCTGCTGCACCACAGCGAAGGCGTGGCGGTGACCGACGAGTTGGACGTGACCCCGTCGCGCCACCTCGACCTCGGTCAACTGCACCTGGCGGCGCGCATCAACGTTTCCGAGTGGCAGAACAACAAGCAGTCCAAGCAGTACATCTCGTTCATCAAGGGCAAGAACGGCAAAAAGGTTTCGGAATACTTCCGCGACTTCATCGGCTGCCAGGAAGGCGTCGACGGCCCGGGCGAGACGCGCACGCTGCTCAAGGCTTTCAGCGACTTCGTAGAAAGCGAAGACCTGCCGGAAGAATCCGCCCGCGAGAAGACCAAGACCCTGGTCGACTACGCCAGCAGCCAGGCCAAACTCGGCGAACCGATGGGCCTGGAAGAGTTGTCCGAGCTGATCGACGAAGAACGCCCGAAAGCCTTCTACGATCACATCCGCAACAAGGATTACGGCCTGTCGCCAGAGATTCCGGCGGACAAACGCACCTTGAATCAATTCCGTCGCTTCACCGGACGCGCCGAAGGCCTGTCGATCAGCTTTGAAGCGCACCTGCTGGGCTCGAAGATCGAGTACGACGAAGAGGCTGGTACCCTGGTGATCAAAGGCCTGCCAACGTCGCTCACCGATCAGTTGAAGCGCCGTAACTGATGCTCGGCAATGTGCTGAAGAAGGTGGCGCTGGTTCTGCTGGTGGTGGTGGTCTATCAGAACTGGGGCAAGATCGAGCGGGTGTTCAATCCGTCGCAGATGGTTGCAGAGCAGACACGCGCGCAAGCCAACGTCGTGCTCTACGCCACCGACTGGTGCGGCTACTGCAAGCAGACCAAACGTTTTCTCGACAGCAAGGGGATTGCGTTCAAGGAGTTCGATATCGAGAAGGATGCCGAAGCGCGCAAGGCGTATGAGGCATTGGGTGGGCGCGGGATTCCGTTGATTGATGTGAATGGCACGTTGATTCGCGGATTCGACCCGGACGAAATCCTCGCCGCCCTGAAGTAAACACAAGAGCAAAAGATCGCAGCCTGCGGCAGCTCCTACATGAGATCGGTGTAGGAGCTGCCGAAGGCTGCGATCTTTTGCTTTTAGCGGGCTTCGATACGAAAACCAAAACGCGGGAAGTGCACATGCACCACGCCGCCACGTTCGTCTTCACGACGAATGATCAGCTCTTCGCGACCGGCAAACAGCAACTCCCCCACCACCGGATCAACTCCGTAATCCGTCGCGGCAATCGCCACTTGCTGGCCAGCCTTGAAGCCGTTCGGATCTACCAACTGCTCGCCAGGCAATGCCGCCGGTGTCGCGTTGCGTGCAACCTCAAGCGCCTCTTCCGACGTCATCGCACTGGCTGCGCCATGGCCAAAGCCCAGCACTCGTCCCAACCAGGCCGAAACAGCCGGATACTCATCCACCAGCGGAGCCGTGACATGCGTGGCCTTCAGGAACCACAGCGGATGCGCCAGCGCGAAGTCGGCAATCGACGGCTCGCCGAACAGGTAGTCGCCCTGCTCGCGCTGCAACTGCTGCTCCAGTCGCGCCATGATCGTCGGCCATTGATGTTTGGCCTGCTCAGCGGACAGACGTGTGGCACTGCCACCCGAGAACAGACCAGCGCGGTCGGCAATAAAAGCTTTGATCGCTTCCGGCGGCAGCTTGGCGAAACGCACCGCCACCGACTCCGGCTGAAACACCAGGCTCACCGCATGCTGAAACACCACCGAATCAGCCCATGTGGCAAAACTCGCTGCGGTGAATTCCTGGCCCTCGGGAAAGAACGCCGGCAAGGCCTTTTCCTGCTCCAGGCGCCGCGCGATCAGCGATGTGTCGCAATAGATATCAGCGCCAATTTGCAGCACCGGGGTCTTGCGGTAGCCACCAGTCAGCGCGGTCAGATCCGGTTTCGGCATCACCGGCGAGATATGCACCGAGCGCCACGACAAGCCTTTGAAGCCCAGCAGCAAGCGGGCCTTCTCGGCAAATGGGGAGGTCGGGTAATGATGGAGAATCAACTCGGACATGCTCGGCTCCGCCGCTCAGATAGTGAGCCGGCAGCTTAGCGTGCATTTGCTTAGCAGCCTACAGATCTGCCTGATGGGAACCAATCAGTCAGATTGATAAGACGCGACCAGACATTCCTTCGCGCTCTTCCTGAGTTTTTTGATTAACCGTTCCTGGCGCAACGCATCGCTTTTATCGCGGCACAGTTCGGTATAAACCAGCGCCATCGCCGGGCTGGAAAGGAAGAACCGCGCGCCCTTGCCACTTTGATGCTTGGCAAAACGACGCACCGGGTCGTCGCTGATCCCGCAATACAACGAACCATTGGCGGCGCGCACGAGGTAGACGAACCAGGACTTGCTCACCGGCTCGGCAACATCGACAGATTTTTCGCTAAGGCTGGTCACTTCGGGATCAAGACGTGTAGGAAACAGGCGGCGATCTTATCAGCGACCGACCTGGAATGCCTTCAGTCCCTTCAGCGCCTGAGCACGAACGGCGTTGCGCACCAACGGCGTCCAGCCCAACAGCAGGCCCTTGAAGCCCAGCGCCTGACGCGACCAGCGCCACAAATCGAAGTGGTCGTGGTGCTCGCAGATCTTGCCGTCACGAAAGACGAAACGGGCCTGGATATCGTTGATGACGATGTTGCCGGTCTGGCTGAACAGGTAGGTCGCGACCCAATGTGCGCCGCCGCTGCGCTCGTCGGCGCGGACGTTGTCGAAGGTCAGGGAGAAGTCCTTGGCGCGTGTGGTGAGCATGCGCCACATGTCGCCGGCATCGCGCCCGCGCAGTTCACCGAAGGCCGGATCGCTGAATACTACGTCGTCGGTGTAGCAGGCGGCCATGGCTTCGGCATCGAGGCGCTGGAAGGCCTGATAGAAACGGGTGATCAACGCGGCGTGGGCTTCACTCATGGGCAAACTCCAAAATAGGTACAGAGTGCCAGCACGATAATCCGCAATGCGCAGAAACACTATCGGCATTCGTAAACCGAATACCCGCTGTACACAAAACCCATGTAGGAGTGAGCCTGCTCGCGATAGCGGTGTGTCAGTCAGCGCAACGTTGACTGGTATAAAGCTATCGCGAGCAGGCTCACTCCTACAGTTTGAACCGCGTCAGATTTTTTCGCTTTGCACTTGCACGTACAGCGCACGCCCGGCGCCAAGCCCGGCGATGATCGCGCCTGTACCAATGATGCCGAAGATCCAGCCCACCGCATTCCAGCCGCCAGTCCAGTCATGCACCACGCCGACCGCGAACGGCCCCATCGACGCCAGGGTGTAACCGAAACCCTGGGACATGCTCGACAGGTTCGCCGCAACATGGGAATCGCGCGAACGCAGCACAATCAACGTCAACGCCAGACTGAACGTACCGCCCTGCCCCAGACCCAGCAAAATCGCCCAGCCCCACAGGCCTTCGATCGGCGCGTACAGGCAGCCGAACAGACCGCCGAGGGTCAGCGCCATGACCACGACGATGGCCAGACGCTGATCCTTGCCGCGAGTGGCCAGCCATGGTGCGGCCAACGAGCTGGCAAGTTGAATGATCACCGAACCGGACAACACCAGGCCGGCCTGGGTTGGCGTCAGGCCGCGACCAATCAGGATCGACGGCAACCAGCCGAAGACGATGTAGGCCAGCGATGATTGCAGGCCCATGTACAAGGTCACCTGCCAGGCCAGCGGATCACGCAGCAGACCGCGCACACGATAAGCGACATTGTGCGCGCCATGCTTTTGCCCGACTTGCGGCAACCAGAACACCGCCGCAACCAGCGCCGGAATCACCCAGAAACCCAGGCCCATCGCCCAGCTACCACCGAAATGCTCACTGAGCGGCACGCTGGAACCCGCTGCCATCGCCGCACCCAGGCACAGCGCCATGGTGTAGACGCCGGTCATGGTGCCGGCGTGTTTGGCGAAGTCGCGCTTGACGATGCCCGGCAGCAGAACACCGATGATGCCGATGCTCGCGCCGCCCAACACACTGCCGGCAAACAAGCCGATCTCGCCAAAGTTGCTGCGCAAAATGATCCCGCCGGCCAATGTCAGCAGAATCCCCAGCACCACCCGTTCAGCGCCGAAACGCCGCGCCAGAATCGGCGCCAGTGGCGCAAACAAACCGAGACAGAGCACCGGCAGCGTGGTCAGCAAACCCGCCTGAGCTGCCGATAATCCGAGGCTTTTGGAAACTTCACTGAGCAGCGGCGCCATGCTCGACAACGCCGGGCGCAGGTTCAGCGCCACCAGAATCAGCCCCAGCAGTAATAGCCACGGCCGGCGCACCAGCGGATGGCTTTGTTGCACTTGTTCGTCATCGGCCTCGGCATCGATCAGCAGCTCTTCAAGCTCTGCCGTGCGTTTGGGGGTTGTGGATATCTCGTTGCGGGACATGGATTTCTCGGTTTCAAGGTTCATTGATCAATTGCCTCGACAAGGCTTTGGCCCGTTCCGGGTCGCGTTGCTCGACCGCATCAAGCAACTCGATGTGCAGATCGAACACTTCCTGACGGCGCGGGACGATGTTCAGCGTCTGGCGCAACTGCGCGCCGACGATGCTGGAGAAATAGCGATAAAGCTCGCTGAGGGTCGGGTTGTGCGCGGCATCGACCAGACGACGGTGGAACACCAGATCGCAGGCGATGTAGGTGTCGAGGTCGCCGTGGTAGTGGCTGCCGCTGGTGCCGAGCGCCTCACGCAATGCGACGAGGTCTTCGTCGGTGCGGCGCAACGCTGCCAAGCCGATGGCCTCGACTTCGAGGATGTGCCGGGTTTCCCGCGCCTGCTCCAGCGAGCAGCGTGACAACGCCTTTAGCGTATCGAGCGGATCGACCACCGCACGCAAGTAACTGCCATCGCCCTGACGAATCTCGATCAGTCCGGAAAACGCCAGCACGCGCATGGCTTCGCGCACGGTGTTGCGGCTGATGCCCAGCTCGGCGCACAGCTCGGGTTCGGTCGGCAATCGCTCGCCAACCTGCCAGGCACCGCTGTTGATGCGTTGACGGAGTTGATCCAAGGCCTGATCGACCAGGGATCGCTTAACGAGTGGAGAAATGTCTGACATAGGATTCGCCCTTTCATCCAATCATAGGATGAATTTTCTGACATGTTAGTCAGACCCGTGTAGGACGGCAACCACCTAGGGTCAATCGGAGACACATGAAGCGGTATTTTCGATTGGTGAAAATTACCCTTTAAGGGTAATTTCAGGGACAGGGTTTTGCTTTCTTATGGAAAAGAACACACCCCATTACGACTTGGCGGTGATCAAGGCGGATGTCAGGCGACTTGGCTGGAGGGCTTTCACGCACACGGCAAGAAAAAGGGGCACTGCACTCAAACTCACTCTCGAAGAGATGCAAGAAATCGTTCTCAAGCTGCAGCGCAGCATGTTGTACAAATCGATGACGACTTATGACGATCACCGTATTTGGCAAGACGTCTATCACATCCAATCACATGGTTTGGAGATTTACATCAAGGTGTCATATCACTACGACAGGCGCCCACCCGTGATCTCTTTCAAGGAGAACCATTCATGAATACGCAGCAGTGTGTCAGTTGCGGCGCTCCGGAAGGCATGGTGCATTTCAAGGGTCGAGGCGAAACCGTGAGCGCCAAGGGAATGGAGCGTCGGATCGACGATTTGTCGGGCTGGGAGTGCCAGAAGTGCGGTGAGGTCGAATTGGACGATGAGTGCGGGCAGCGGTATTCCGACGCATGCGATGAACTCGTTATCGCCTGTAGAAAAATGGTAGGTGACGAAATGAAAAAGATCCGTCGCAAACTGCACCTGACGCAAAAGGAAACGGTGCAATTGCTTTCAGGGGGCGGGCACAACGCATTTTCACGATACGAACGCGGCGAGGTACTTCCGCCGAAAGCACTGATGCTGCTCATGCGTCTGCTGGATCGATATCCACACTTGCTTGCCGACGCGAGAGTCTTGGCTGAAGGGGCTGATTTAAGAGGCGCGTTCAAGTTCACTGAGCACAAAGAACAAGAACCTCTCACCACCTCCTGACCCATAAAAAAACAAACCCGGCACAAGGCCGGGTTTGATTTACACACAAACCATCAATGCAAAATCTGACTCAAGAACAACTTCGTCCGCTCATTCTGCGGGTTATCGAAGAAGTCGTTCGGCGCCGCCTGCTCAACGATTTCACCTTTGTCCATGAAGATCACGCGGTTGGCCACGGTACGGGCAAAGCCCATTTCGTGAGTCACGCAGAGCATGGTCATACCGTCTTCAGCCAGACCGATCATGGTGTCGAGTACTTCCTTCACCATCTCCGGATCGAGTGCTGAAGTCGGTTCATCGAACAGCATGATTTTCGGTTTCATGCACAGCGCGCGGGCGATCGCCACACGCTGTTGCTGACCACCGGACAGTTGCCCCGGAAACTTGTGCGCCTGCTCAGGAATGCGAACGCGCTCCAGGTAGTGCATGGCGATTTCTTCGGCCTTGCGCTTGGGCATCTTGCGTACCCACATCGGCGCCAGGGTGCAGTTCTGCAAAATGGTCAGGTGCGGGAACAGGTTGAAGTGCTGGAACACCATGCCGACTTCGCGGCGGATCGCTTCGATCTGCTTGAGGTCGTTGGTCAGTTCCACGCCGTCGACGACGATGCGGCCCTGCTGGTGTTCTTCCAGACGATTGAGGCAACGAATCGTTGTCGACTTGCCGGAACCCGACGGGCCGCACAGGACGATACGCTCGCCCTGTTTGACGTTGAGGTTGATGTCTTTGAGCACGTGGAACTGGCCGTACCACTTGTTGACGCCCTGCATCTGAATAATGCCTTCAGGACCTGCAGGCTTTTTGATTGCTTCACTCATTTACACAACTCCTAACGCTTGTGGCCAGTGTCGAGCTTGCGTTCCAGATGCATGGAATAGCGCGACATACCAAAACAGAAAATCCAGAACACCAGGGCGGCGAACACGTAGCCTTCGGTGGCCATACCCAGCCATTTCGGATCGGCAGCGGCTTGTTTGACGCTGTTGAGCAGGTCAAAGAGGCCGATGATGATCACCAGACTGGTGTCCTTGAACAGCGCAATGAAGGTGTTGACGATACCGGGGATCACCAGCTTCAGGGCTTGCGGCAGGATCACCAGGCCCATCGAGCGCCAGTAACCGAGCCCCATCGCCGCAGCCGCTTCGTACTGACCTTTGGGAATCGCTTGCAGACCACCGCGCACCACTTCGGCGACATAGGCCGACTGGAACAGGATCACGCCAATCAGCGCCCGCAGCAGCTTGTCGAAGTTCATGCCTTCCGGCAGGAACAGCGGCAGCATCACCGAGGACATGAACAGCACAGTGATCAACGGCACGCCGCGCCAGAACTCGATGAAGGTCACGCAGACCACACGAATTGCCGGCATGTTCGAGCGTCGACCGAGCGCCAGCACAATCCCCAGCGGCAACGCACCGGCAATACCGACTGTGGCGATGACCAGAGTCAGCATCAGGCCGCCCCACTGGCTGGTCGCCACCGGGGTCAGACCGAAACCGCCGTGCAGCAGGGTGAACGCAATGATCGGGTACAACACCAGGAAGCTCAGCCCGTAGATCGCTTTACGCGGCACACGCGAGATGAACAATGGCGCCGCGCCGATCACCGCCAGCCACACGGTCAGGTCGACGCGCCAGCGCAGTTCCGTCGGGTAATAGCCGTACATGAACTGGCCGAAACGCTGCTGAATGAACACCCAGCAGGCGCCCTCCTTGGTGCAGTCGGCGCGGGTGGTGCCGACCCAGTTGGCATCGACAATCGCCCAACTGAGGATCGGTGGCACCACGAGATAAATCAGGTAGAACGCAAACAGCGTCAGCAGGGTGTTGAGCCAGCTGGAGAACATGTTCGCGCGCATCCACGCCACCACGCCGATGCTGCTGTTCGGTGGGGGCATGTCGGGTTTGAAAGTATGAGTACTCATGCGCTTTTCCTTACCGCTCGATCAGCGCAATGCGCTTGTTGTACCAGTTCATCAGCAGGGAAATGCTGATACTGATCGCCAGGTACACGCTCATGGTGATGGCAATCACCTCGATCGCCTGGCCGGTCTGGTTAAGCACCGTGCCGGCGAACAGCGACACCATTTCCGGGTAACCGATACCGGCCGCCAGCGAAGAGTTTTTCGCCAGGTTGAGGTATTGGCTGGTCAACGGCGGAATGATCACACGCAGGGCCTGCGGAATGATCACCTTGCGCAGGGTCGGACCGTTGCGCAGGCCGAGGGAACGCGCCGCTTCGGTCTGGCCATGGCTGACCGACTTGATCCCGGAACGCACGATCTCGGCGATGAACGCCGCGGTGTACACGGTCAGGGCCAGGGTCAAGGCGAGCAGTTCCGGGATCAGCACCCAGCCGCCAACAAAGTTGAAGCCTTTGAGCTCGGGCATTTCCCAATGCAGCGGAGCGCCGAAGATCAGTGCGCACAAGGTCGGGATCACCAGCAGAATCGCCAGGCCAACCCAGAACTTGTGAAACGGCACGCCGGTTTCTTCAAAGCGCTTGTTGGCCCAGCGCGTCATCAGCACGATGCCGACAATGGCCACCACGATGCTGATCACGAACGCCCAGAAACCGTCAGCCGCCAGCGCGGCCGGCATGTTCAGGCCACGGCTGCTGACGAAAAAGGTGTCACCGAAGTTATGGCTGTTGCGCGGCCCCGGCATGGTCAGGAATACCGCGAAGTACCAGAACAGGATCTGCAGCAGCGGTGGAATGTTGCGGAACACTTCCACATACACCGTCGCCAGTTTGCTGATGATCCAGTTCTGCGACAGCCGCGCCACACCAATGATGAAGCCGAGAATCGTCGCCAGAACCACGCCGATCACGGTCACCAACAGGGTATTGAGAAGACCGATGACAAAGACGCGGGCATAGCTGTCCGCTTCGGTGTAGTCGATCAGGTGCTGAGCGATGCCGAACCCGGCACTGCGCTCCAGAAAGCCGAAACCGGAGGTAATGCCCCGGTGCTGAAGGTTGGTTTGCGTGTTGTCGAACAGGTACCAGCCCAGCGAGACCACCGCCACAACGGTGATGATCTGGAATAGCCACGCACGCACTCGTGGATCGCTGAGGCTGAGCCTCTGCTTTGGTGCGCCGATTGAATTTTGCATGAAGTGCCCCGGAAAAAATGGAACAAGAACATCACCCGGCGGTTGGCCCGCCGGGTGATAGAACCATTAGCGCACTGGTGGTGCGTACTGAATGCCGCCGTTGTTCCACAGGGCGTTCAAGCCGCGGTCGATTTCCAGCGGAGTGCTCTTGCCGAGGTTTTTCTCGAAGATTTCGCCGTAGTTGCCGACTTGTTTGACGATCTGCACAACCCAGTCTTTCGGCAGTTTCAGGTCTTTGCCGTACTCGCCGTCAGCGCCGAGCATACGGGCAACGTCCGGGTTCTTGGTCGACTTGGCTTCAGCTTCGACGTTTTTCGACGTGATGCCGGCTTCTTCGGTGTTGAGCAGCGCGTAGCCAACCCAACGGACGATGGCCAGCCACTCGTCGTCGCCGTTACGCACGACCGGGCCCAGCGGTTCTTTGGAAATGGTTTCCGGCAGAACCACGTAGTCCTTCGGCGACGCCAGCTTGCTGCGCTGGGCGAACAGCTGGGACTTGTCGGAGGTCAGCACGTCGCAACGACCGGATTCCAGCGACTTGGCGCTTTCATCGGAGGTGTCGAAAGTGATCGGGGTGTATTTCAGACCGTTGCCGCGGAAGTAGTCGGAAACGTTCAGCTCGGTGGTGGTGCCGGCCTGGATGCAGATGGTTGCACCGTCCAGCTCTTTGGCACTCTTCACGCCCAGTTTGTTATTCACCAGGAAGCCGATGCCGTCGTAGTAGGTAATGAAGCCCGGGAATTTCAGGCCCATGCCCGCGTCACGCGAACTGGTCATGGTGGTGTTGCGCGACAGGATGTCGATCTCGCCCGATTGCAGCGCGGTGAAGCGCTCCTTGGCGTTCAACTGACTGAACTTGACCTTGGTCGCGTCGCCGAATACGGCAGCGGCCACAGCGCGGCAGACGTCAGCGTCGATCCCGAGGATCTTGCCGGTCGCGTCCGGTACCGAGAAGCCCGGCAGACCGTCGCTCACGCCACACTGCACGAAACCTTTCTTCTGCACTGCATCCAGGGTTGCACCCGCCTGAGCGAACCCGCTGACACCGAGTACTGTTGCTGCAGTCACGATGGCCAGGGTGGATTTCAACATCTTCATTCAAACCTCCAGTTTTGCTCTTGTTGTGTCGGAGCTTGAGTCCAGTCGCACCCTTTTGAGGCGTTGTTGACCCGTGTTGGCTTTTTTTGGGGTCAACCGACGTAAGACCTTCGCTATGAGTCTAGTAGGAGAAAATCCACATCATGGACAACTCACCTCTCACCAATCGGCCGAACGGGCTGTAGCCCTTTCACATTCGCTAAGCCCGTAGCGGCCATTGGCGAACATCCATCACCGGATTCTTTGCAATCCCGTCGCGGGTCGTACACTGATAGTGTTACCGCCCACGCAAGATCGGTTGCACGGTTCAAGCCATAGCAAAGCCCGTACCACACCGCTCACCGAATCGATTCGGCGACAGGTCAATAGCAAAACTTGTAACCTTGCGACATCTTCTTAACGGATCAACCGGACGCGCACTCGAATCACGCACTCAATGAGAGCGCCCGCACATATTTGGAGCAGACATGACCGAGCCCTTGATTCTTCAGCCTGTTAAGCCCGCAGACGCCTGCGTGATCTGGCTGCACGGCCTCGGCGCCGATCGCTATGACTTTTTGCCAGTGGCCGAAGCGCTACAAGAAAGCTTGCTGAGCACACGCTTCGTGCTGCCGCAGGCGCCCACACTTCCAGTGACGATAAATGGCGGATATGCCATGCCGAGCTGGTACGACATTAAAGCCATGAGCCCGGCGCGGGCGATTGACCGTGACCAGTTGGAAGCATCGGCGGATCGCATCATCGAATTGATCGAAAACGAGCGCGCCAGCGGAATAGACGCCTCGCGGATTTTCCTTGCCGGTTTTTCCCAGGGTGGCGCTGTCGTTTTGCACACCGCTTTTGTGAAATGGCAAGGCGCACTGGGTGGTGTACTTGCTCTGTCGACTTATGCGCCGACGTTCAGCGATGACATGCAGCTTTCAGCCAGTCAGCAGCGGATTCCCGCGCTGTGTCTGCACGGTCAGTTCGATGGCGTGGTGCAAAACTCGATGGGCCGCAGTGCCTACGAGCATTTGGTGAAGCATGGTGTCACCGTGACATGGCAGGAATACCCAATGGAGCACGAAGTGTTACCCGAGGAAATTCGCGACATCGGCGTCTGGTTGAGCGAACGCCTGCGCTAAGCGTCGAGATTAAAATCGCCCTTTGATCCCTCCCCCTACGCCGCGCCCGTTTCTTGCATTACACTGGCCGGCGTACATTCCTTAACCAATTGATGAGATGACCGTGCTCAAAGCACTCAAGAAGATGTTCGGTAAAAGCGAGGCTGAGCAGCTCGCGCCAGTTCCCAGTGCGCCGTCGCACGCCCCCGGTCATCGCAGCGATGCCCCACAGGCCGACCGCCCCGCTCACGTAGCGGCACCGAAGGCAGAACCGCAACCTGCACCGGCCGCGTCAATCGCCGCCGAACCTGCCCGCAGCGAAACGCCGAAACCGGCCAGACCGCGCCGCGAACCGAAGCCCAAGGCATCGGTTATTCCGTGGAAACTCGAAGATTTCGTCGTCGAGCCACAGGAAGGCAAAACCCGCTTCCATGATTTCAAACTGTCGCCAGAACTGATGCACGCCATTCAGGATCTGGGCTTCCCGTATTGCACGCCGATCCAGGCGCAGGTGCTGGGCTTCACCCTCGCCGGCAAAGACGCCATTGGTCGCGCACAGACCGGCACCGGTAAAACCGCCGCGTTTCTGATTTCGATCATCACCCAACTGTTGCAAACGCCGCCGCCGAAAGAACGCTACATGGGCGAACCCCGTGCGCTGATCATCGCGCCGACCCGTGAGCTGGTGGTGCAGATCGCCAAGGACGCCGCTGACCTGACCAAGTACACCGGCCTCAACGTCATGACGTTTGTTGGCGGCATGGACTTCGACAAGCAGCTCAAGCACCTCGAAGCGCGTCACTGCGACATTCTCGTCGCGACCCCGGGCCGCCTGCTCGACTTCAACCAGCGCGGCGACGTGCATCTGGACATGGTCGAAGTGATGGTGCTGGACGAAGCCGACCGCATGCTCGACATGGGCTTCATCCCGCAAGTACGTCAGATCATCCGCCAGACGCCGCCGAAGTCCGAGCGTCAGACCCTGCTGTTCTCCGCGACCTTCACCGAAGACGTGATGAACCTCGCAAAGCAGTGGACGACCGATCCGTCCATCGTCGAAATCGAAGTCACCAACGTCGCCAGCGAAAACGTCGAGCAACACATCTACGCCGTGGCCGGTGCCGACAAGTACAAATTGCTCTACAACCTGGTCAACGATAATGGCTGGGAGCGGGTGATGGTCTTCGCCAACCGCAAGGACGAAGTGCGCCGCATCGAAGAACGTCTGGTGCGCGACGGTGTGAATGCGGCGCAGTTGTCCGGCGACGTGCCGCAACACAAACGCATCAAGACCCTGGAAGGCTTCCGTGAAGGCAAGATTCGCGTACTGGTTGCCACTGATGTGGCCGGTCGCGGCATCCACATCGACGGCATCAGCCACGTGATCAACTTCACCCTGCCGGAAGTCCCGGACGACTACGTGCACCGCATCGGCCGGACCGGTCGTGCTGGCGCCGATGGCGTGTCGATCAGCTTCGCCGGTGAGGACGACTCCTACCAGTTGCCGTCCATCGAAGAAAAGCTCGGTCGCAAGATCAGCTGTGAAACGCCGCCGACGCATCTGTTGCGTGCGGTTGAGCGCAAGCGTCCGCAGTAAGCGATACGAATAAAAGAAGCGCAGCCGGCAACGGACTGCGCTTTTTTTTCGCCCGGTATTTGATCAGGTGCTTGCGAGAGAAAACTAAATGTCCATAATGGACAAATTAGTTTAAATACAGACTCCGGAGCCTGAAATGTCCAGTACGCCCTACGTGATCGACCAGCATCAGGTCCGCGAGCTTCTGGTGCGCATCGACGTGCCGCAGATTCTGCGCAAACTGTTTCGCGATCTTGCAGCGGGTAATGCCGTGCAACCGGCGCAACAACTGGTGGAATTTCCTCAAGGTGCCGGCGACTTCATCAATTATCTGGGTGTGCTGGCTGAGGACGGCGTGTACGGCGTGAAGACCTCGCCGTACATCGTTCGCGAGCAAGGTGCGCTGGTGACGGCATGGACCTTGTTGATGTCGATGAAAACCGGTCAACCGCTGCTGCTCTGCGATGCCGGTGAACTGACCACCGCGCGCACCGCCGCGACCACGGCCGTCGCGGTCGACGCCCTCGCTCCGGTCAATGCCACGCGACTGGCAATCATTGGTAGCGGCAAGGTTGCCCAGGCGCATCTGCACTACGTGAAATCGCTGCGAGACTGGCAGAGCATCAGCCTGTATTCGCCAAGCCTGTCCGCCGACGCGCAAACCCAGGCACTGTTGAAAGCCATCACGCCCAATCTGAAAATTGCCGATAGCCGTGAAGCGGCCATTGCCGAGGCTGATGTGATCATGCTGTGTACCTCGTCCCCCGGCCCGGTGATCGATCCTGCCGCGCTGAGCAAACCGGCCCTGATCACCTCGATCAGCACCAACGCCCCACGTGCCCACGAAGTCCCGCCGCAGAGCCTCAACGACATGCAGGTGTTCTGCGACTATCGTCTGACCACGCCGGGGTCGGCGGGTGAGATGTTGATTGCCAGTGAACAGCATGGCTGGAGCAAGGATTCGATTGTTGGCGATCTGGCGGATTTGCTCAGCGAGAAAGTGCAGCGTCCGGGTTACGACCGTCACGTGTTCTTCCGTTCAATCGGCCTTGGCCTGGAAGACATTGCCCTCGCCAATGCGATTTATCACTTGACCCACTAACACCACGAATCCCCCTGTAGGAGTGAGCCTGCTCGCGATAGCGGTCTTACAATCAGCATTATTGTTGACTGGTACACCGCTATCGCGAGCAGGCTCACTCCTACAGGAGATCGCGAACGCCTTGATATTGCGTACCCACTGGAGAACCTCATGAGCCAGGCAGATTTCATCATCATCGGCGGCGGAATTGCCGGCGCTTCCAGCGGTTTCTGGCTGTCGCCGCACGGTAAAGTGATCGTGCTCGAACGTGAATCCCACCCGGCCTATCACTCCACCGGGCGCTCCGCCGCGCTGTTCACCGCCGCGTACGGCACACCACAAGTACGCGCGCTGACCCAGGCCAGCCGGGCGTTTTTCGACAACCCGCCCAGCGGTTTCTGCGAACACCCACTGCTGACCCCGCGCGGCGAAATGACCGTCGATTTCACCGGTGACGCCGCCGAACTGAACAACCAATACCTCAGCGCCAAAGCCACCGTGCCGGAAATGCAATTGCTCAGCGCCGACGAAGCCTGTGCGCGACTGCCGATCCTGCGTCGGGAAAAAGTCCACGGTGCGATCTACGATCCAAGTGCCAGCGACATCGACACCGACGCCTTGCATCAGGGCTACCTGCGCGGCATCCGTCGCAATAACGGTGAAGTGCATACCGATTGCGAAGTACTCGGCCTGAACCGCGACGCCGACGGCCTCTGGCACGTACAAACCAACGGCCAGACCTTCAGCGCACCAGTGATCATCAACGCCGCCGGCGCCTGGGCCGACAAGATCGGCGCACTGGCCGGTGCCAAGCCGCTGGGCCTGCAACCGAAACGCCGCGCCGCATTTATTTTCGCCGGCCCCGAAGGCGTCGATATTCATCACTGGCCGATGCTGGTCAGCCTCGACGAATCCTTCTATATGAAGCCTGACGCCGGCATGTTCCTCGGCTCGCCGGCCAACGCCGACCCGGTCGAACCTCACGATGTGCAGCCGGAAGAACTGGACATCGCCATGGGCATCTACCAGATCGAAGAAGCCACGACGCTGACCATCCGCCGCCCGACCCGCACCTGGGCCGGGCTGCGCAGTTTCGTCGCCGACGGTGATCTGCTCAGCGGTTTCGACCAGCAGGTGCCGGGGTTGTTCTGGGTCGCGGCGCAAGGGGGGTATGGCATCCAGACTTCGCCGGCGATGGGCCAGGCCAGTGCGGCATTGGTGCGCGGCGAGCCTTTGCCCGAGCATTTGCGCAACTTCGGCCTGAGCAGCGCCATGCTCTCCCCTGCCCGCCTCGCCTGATCGTCCACCCGGATGACGCGCCCAACGGATTGCGGCACACTCGCAGCGCCTCCTGATCACGGGGGCGTTGACGCTGCCTGGAGCTCCACTGTCATGACCGCCCCTGAATTCGACCCGGCCCTGGATAACTTCCGCGCCATCGCCGATGCCATCGCCACACTGTTCTTTCCGCACGCCGAAGTGGTGCTGCACGACCTGCGCACGCAGAAGGTCGATTACATCGCCAACAACCTGTCCAAGCGTGAAATCGGTGACGACTCCTCGCTGGAAGACATGCTCAGTGAGGATGTCAGTGACCGCAATATCGGTCCGTACGAAAAGCTCAATTGGGACGGCCAGAAGATTCGCAGCCTGAGCAGCGTCCTGCGCGACAGCGAAGGCCTGCCGCTGGCGGTGCTGTGCATCAACTTGAATATTTCGCTGTTCGAAAATGCCAAGGCGGCGCTGGACCTGTTCCTCTCACCGAGCAAACTGATCCCGCAACCGGACTCACTGTTTCGCGATGACTGGCAGGAGCGCATCAACACCTTCCTCCACGCCTGGCTGCGCGAACGGCAGCTGAGCCTGAATCTGCTGACCCGCGATCACAAGCGTGAACTGGTGCTGGCACTGCACGCCGAAGGCGCGTTCAAGGGCAAGAGCGCCTCGAACTATGTGGCCAATGTGCTGAACATGGGGCGGGCGACGGTGTACAAGCATTTGAAGGAATTGAAGGAATTGAAGGGCTAGAGATTTGCAGTGATTTCTCTGACGCCATCGCGAGCAGGCTCACTCCTACAGGGGAACGCATTCCAAATGTAGGAGTGAGCCTGCTCGCGATAGCGGACTATCAGTCGCCGTAAATGTCGGACTTGAAATACTTCTCGGAAATCTTCTGGTACTCGCCACTCGCGCGAATGCCATCAATCGCGCCATTCAACTGGCTGACCAGCTCGGCATTGCCTTTGCGCACTGCAATCCCCGCCCCCTCACCGACGTACTTCGGATCCTTCAACTCAGGCCCGACAAACGCATAGCCTTTGCCACGCGGCATCGACAGGAAGTCATTCAGCGGAATGGTGTCGGCAAAAATCGCATCCAGCCGCCCTGCCGCCAGATCCATGTAAATCTCTTCGTTGTTGCTGTAGCGCTTGACGTTGATGCCCTTCGGCTCGAACACCTCGGTGGCATAACGATCAGTGGTGGTCGCGCGCTGCACGCCGACGTTCTTGCCCTTCAGGCTGGCGTATTGATCGTCAACGCTGGCGCCTTCTTTCATCACCAGCCGCGACGAAGTGAAGTAGTACTTGTGGCTGAAATCCACCGACTTCTTGCGGTCTTCGTTGATGGTCATCGAGGACAGCGCCATGTCGATCTTCTTCACTTTCAGCGAAGGAATCAGACCGTCGAACTCACCTTCGACCCACACGCACTTGACCTTCATCTGCGCACACAGGGCATTGCCGATGTCGTAGTCGAAACCGACGATTTCGCCCTTGTCGGTTTTCGAGGCGAACGGCGGGTATGCGGCTTCGATGCCGATGCGCAGGGTTTGCTCAGCGGCAAACACGCTGGCTGAGGCCAACAGGCTTAGGGCAAGACCGGTGATGAGGGGGAGTTTCTTCATGTTCGTTCTCTCGCGGGTTGTTGTTGGTTTGGCAAGAAAGAGCTGAAATAGAGGGAGATGCTTTTTTGTACTTATAAATCCATATTGGACTTATATGTATAGCCAGTCAATCAGGCAAAGACAGAGGTTTTTGGTGTTGCAAATGACGTCATCGCGAGCAGGCTCACTTCTACAGGGGGAACGCATTCCAACTGTAGGAGTGAGCCTGCTCGCGATAGCTTATTTGAAGGCGCTACAAGACTTACTTTTTCCAGCGATCCGCCGCTGCATGATCACTGTCGCGCCCCTCCACCCAACGCGGCCCGTCGCTGGTGTTTTCCTTCTTCCAGAACGGTGCACGGGTTTTCAGGTAGTCCATGACGAAGGCACAGGCATCGAACGCGGCCTGGCGATGGGCGCTGGCGGCGCCGACGAACACGATCGGCTCGCCCGGTTCCAGCGCGCCGATGCGGTGCAGCACTTCCAGTTTCAGCAGTGGCCAGCGCTGCTCGGCTTCGATGGCGATCTTGCCGAGGGCCTTTTCGGTCATGCCCGGATAGTGCTCGAGGAACATCCCGGCCACATCCAGCCCATCGTTGAAGTCGCGCACGTAGCCGACAAAGCTCACCACCGCGCCGACGCCGACATTGGCCGCGTGCATCGCGTTGACTTCAGCGCCTGGGTCGAACGACGTGGCCTGCACACGAATAGCCATGGCTCAGCCTCCGGTCACGGTAGGGAAAAACGCCACTTCGTCGCCGTCGACCACCGGCTCGTCGAGCTGGCAGAGGTCTTCGTTGCGTGCGCACATCAGGTTCTGCTCGCTCAGCACCTCGGCGCCGTCACGTTGCGCGAGCAATGCACGCACATCGTCGACGGTGGCGAAATCGCCTTCGACCTTTACCGAATCCACGCCTAGCGCTTCACGGTAACGGGCAAAAAACTTCACGGTCAGGTTCATGGCTGCTCCGCCTGAAAGTGCCCGCTCTTGCCACCGACCTTCTCTAACAGACGCACGCTTTCAATGGTCATGCCGCGATCGACGGCTTTGCACATGTCGTAGATGGTCAGGGCGGCGACGCTGGCAGCGGTCAATGCTTCCATTTCCACACCCGTCTGCCCGGACAGTTTGCAACGGGCGACGATGCGCACGGTGTCTTCGCCGTCGGCGCTGAGTTCGACTTTGACGCCAGTGAGCATCAGTGGATGGCACAGGGGAATCAGATCGCTGGTTTTCTTCGCCGCTTGAATGCCGGCAATGCGCGCCACGGCGAACACGTCACCCTTGGGATGGCCGCCGCTGACGATCATTTGCAGCGTTGCGGGGAGCATGCGCACCAGCGCTTGGGCCGTCGCTTCACGGAACGTCACGGCTTTTTCGGTGACGTCGACCATGTTGGCGCGACCTTGGGAATCGAGATGAGTCAGCACGGGATTACTCCTGATCAGGAGCGTGGATTGTAAACCTGCGGGTCAAATTTCCGCATCACTGATTATGAAATCAACGTTGCCCCCTGTGGGAGCGAGCTTGCTCGCGAAGGCGGTGCATCAGGCTACATCGATGGTGACTGACACACCGCATTCGCGAACAAACTCAC